>DATCKK010000691.1:0-5561 GCA_036562325.1 Cytophagaceae bacterium
ATGTAATTGTTACTGGATATACGGAAAGTGCCGATTTTCCTGTACAGTCGCTTTCCGGTGCATACAATCAGGCCACATCAGGAGGTAATGAAACCTACGATGCCTTTATCGTTAAGTTTAATGCAAATGGAACCAGAACCTGGACCACCTATTATGGTGGGCTTGGAATGGAGCAAGCGTATGGTATAGCCGTTGATGGATCTAATAACATTCTGATCACAGGTCAAGCTACTTTTGGCCTGCCTCTTCAAACACTTACCGGAGCGTATAATCAGGCCTTCCAGAATAGCGGCATGAATTACCTCGACGCTTTTGTATTAAAGTTCAATTCTTCCGGTGCAAGGACCTGGGCAACCTATTATGGTGGCAATTCGGAGGATTATGGTACGCGAATAGCAACGGATGTTGCCGGAAACATTTTAATTACAGGATATACCAACAGTACTAACTTCCCAGTTCAGGCTTTGGCTGGTGCTTATAATCAGGGAACCTTAGGCGGATATCTGGATGCTTATATTGTAAAATTCTCCAGTGCAGGTATTCGCCAATGGGCTACTTATTATGGTGGAGAAGGAAACGATCAGGCCTTTTCCATTTCGACAGACAAGAGTAATAACATATTAGTATGTGGTTCTACGGAATATGGAGGGCTTCCTACTTTATCGATAGCAGGTGGTTATAATCAGACACAAGGCTCTTCACAGGGTGATCCGGATGGATTTATTCTAAAATTCAATGAATCAGGAGTTCGGCAATGGGCTACGTATTATGGTAATTCGGATGGTTATGATGAACTGACCGGAATAGCTGCGGATAATTCCGGAAGAGTAGTTGCAGTGGGTACATCGGACGGTGTTTCCTTACCGGTACAAGGTAACACTGGAGGTTACACTCAGGGTAATGATTATAGTAGTAAAGCCATTATTGTGCAGTTTACTGCAAACGGTGCTTTGGCCACAGGGAGTATGCCACAAACAATTACCTTCAACCCATTACCAGATCGTAATTATGCAGATGGCTATATTACATTAACTGCCACTGCCAGTTCAGGATTACCGGTTAGCTTTACCGTATCAGGCCCTGCCAGTGTCAATGGTAATGAGTTATACTTTACAGGAATAGGTACCGTAACCGTAACGGCTTCACAAAGCGGAAATGCAACTTATGCTGCTGCTCCGGTAGTAGAAAGGGCTTTTTGTATCAACGCTTCTCAACCATACTCCATTTTTGGGGATTTTAGTCCTTGCATCGGGACAAGAAAATATACTACCGACGAAGTGGACGGCGCCACATACAACTGGACGGTTTCTTCCGGTGGTACCATTTTATCAACCGACGAAAATGAAGTAACTGTTAACTGGACATCTTTAGGCAACCAAACGATTTCCGTAAGCCTTTCTTCCAACTGTGGTACAGCAGGGCCTGCACTTACTCAGGTTATTAATGTCGTTGACCTGCCGCCTCTTGGTGATATTACAGAATTGATTCCTGTGGAAGGAAGTACTACAGAGATACTTCCTCTTACATTCAAATGGAATAATGTTGCCAATGCTACTGCTTACTATTTGTATGTATGGCCTGCTTCTATAAACATCCCATTGGCAAGAGCTTCCAATATTTCTGATACTTCATATACTATAACTTTCGGGCTGGACTATGGAGTTCCTTATAAATGGATGGTTGTTGCTAAGTCAGGTTGTGAACAAAAAGAAAGTACGGTACAAACCTTTACGATGAATTGCACCACACCGGCTCAGCCTTCAGAAATTTCTTCTCTTGGAAATAACTGCCTGGGTGAGCAAAGTTATTTTGTACAATATCAGAGCGGAATAGACTATGCATGGACCGTATCGGGTGGAGGTACCATATCTGGTTTCGGTAGTTTTGCTACGGTTAACTGGATTACTCCCGGTACTTATACCATTACGGTAACGCCTTCCATCGCTTGCGGAAAAACAGGGCCTTCAAGAACATTACAGGTAACCATTACGGACAAGCTTGTTCCGGCTGTAGTTAACAATATGCTTCCTGTTGATGGTGCCACTGATCTTTCCATGCCTTTGACACTTTCGTGGAATGCGGCAGCCAATGCCGATAAATATGATGTGTATATATGGAAAGATGGTACATCCAAACTTTCAGGCGAGGTATATACAGGAATAACCACCACCAGCTATACTATACAGAGTGGGCTTGAATATGGTAAAATGTATCGCTGGCAGGTAGTAGCGAAAAATGATTGTAAAGAATCTGAAAGCGCTGTTCAAACTCTTACCTTAAACTGTATCGATCCTCCTCAACCTTCGGTAATAAGCGGTGAAACGTCCGTATGTCCGGGTAAGGCTGGATATAGTATCAATGGGGTACAGGGTGTTATTTATAACTGGACAGTAAACAACAGCGCTATTATTACGGGGGTGGGTACCTCCGTAGAGGTAACCTTTACTAATCCAGGTAGTTATACAATAACTGTAACACCTTCTGTTGGCTGCGGAAAAACAGGGCCTTCAAGAACATTGGATGTTACTGTTTTAAATACTCCTCAGCCTGCAGCAGTAACTAATATGCTTCCTGCAGACGGTATTACCACTTTAACCATTCCTTTTGATGTATCCTGGTCAGCAGCAGCCAATGCAACTTCCTACGATCTGTATATCTGGAAGCAGACAGAAGGAAAGCCGAACTTTCCTTTTAAAGCAGGACTAACGGCCACTTTGTTCCGTGTAGAAAGCGGTGTTGAACCGGGTATTGTATATAACTGGCAGGTGGTTTCTAAAAACACTTGTAAACAAACAGAAGGGCCTACTCAAACGCTAAAAGTATTATGTCCTGTTCCTGAGCCAATAGATACGATCAATGGTTTGGCAGATGTATGCCCGGGTGAATGGGAGTACAGTGTTAAAAATAGTGTAGGGATAAATTATCAGTGGTCAGTGTCCGGTGGTGGAACCATTATTGGTTCGGGAGCAAGTATAAAAGTCAACTGGACTACTTTAGGCACTCATACATTGACTGTTAAGCCCGTTGCTGTATGTGGTGAAGAAGGGCAGGCAAAAACACTTTTAGTGGAAGTTAAAAATCCGCAAACAGTAGGTGCAATAACCAATATGCAGCCTGCTAATAATTACATCAATGCCGTACTTCCTTTAAACTTATCATGGAGTGCAGCTGCCAATGCTGACCGCTATGAATTTATATATCTGGCCGGATTCGGTAAGCGCTCGTCCATCTTCTCCGAAAGCTTCGAATATTAAAGGAACTGTTTATTCAGTAACTAATGGATTGGATCATGATGTCTTATATAAATGGCAGGTGGTAGGAAAAAACAATTGCCATTTCGCAGAAGGGCCTGTTCAAAAGTTCAAAACCATGCCTTTACCTGATCTATATATTGCAAGTTCATCTATACCTACGACACTTACAGGGGGTACAACTGTTACCTTAACCTGGGAAGTGAAGAACAAAGGATTAAATAGTACTGGTAATTCCGCATGGAAAGACAGAGTATACTTATCCAACGATCCTGATTTAAGAACAACGGACGATCAGTTACTGGCTACATTTGATAATGTGTCTTATCTCCAGCCCGGAAAATCCTACATCCAAACACGTGATGTTGCCATTCCTTCATTACCGGGTACTTATTATTTATTCATCATTACAGATAACTCTCAGGCCAACTGCATGGGTGAGTTAAACGGCGATGTATGTTCCGTTCCAAGAAATATTGGATTTCATAATGTTGCTGAGAGCGATGAGCATAATAACTATATTTATAAAGTGGTTAACATTGCTGCGGCACCTGCTGCTGACCTTGAAGTAATATCGGTGGGAGTTCCTACTACAGTATTTAACGGAAGTACCATTAATGTAAATTACTTCGTGAAAAATGTGGGACAAGCCAATGCAGTAGGTAAGAAAACCTATGCTAGTGGTTCTCTGCCTTTAGTAACCATTTCTACAGGTGGAGGCTCTTTCGGTGGAGGTGTTCCAAGTTGCTATGACAACTATTGGTACGATATGATCTATCTTTCTACCGATGATCAGTTTTCACCTGAAACCGATATTAACATAGGGTATTCATTTGTGGCATTAAAAAGCAAAACCCAAAAAGATGCCTGTGGAAACTTTGCCGGTATACCATTGCCTGTTGACAGTACTTATAACATGATTGCGGAGGTGAATCTTCCTCCGAAATATGTTGGTAATTATTACATATTGGTAGTAGCTGCCGATCAGGAAGGTGTGGATGAAGCGAAACGTTATAGCAATAACGTAAAAGCAAGTGAACAAATTACCATTAACCTAACACCTCCGCCAGATCTGGCAGTTACTGAACTTATTATTCCGACAACCGCAGTATCCGGACAAGAGGCTAACTTCTCTTATACCGTTAAGAATATTGGAGCCAGTGCTCCCCATAAGACGGAGAATGTCTGGTACGATCATATTTTCATTTCTAAGAAGAATACCTTTGTCGAAGACTCTTGTATCAGTATTGGCAAATATTATCAAAGCATTATTCCTGCGTTTCTTCCAGATTCTTTCTATACAAACCTGAAAACGATAAAAATTCCGGAAGGGCTTGTAGGAGATTATTATGTGTATGTGGTTACGGATAAAGAAGATAAAATATTTGAACATACTTTCACAGAGAATAACATACGAAGAAGCACAGGAACGATAAACATTACAGCTGGCTCATATCCTGATCTTGAATTATTATCATTAACTATACCTGATACTATTTATGCAGGAAAAGAATTTACTGTTACTTATCAGGTAAAAAATAATGGTACAGGAAGGGCGGCTTTAACCCATTACGATCAGTTGTATTATTCCGGCGAAAATGTATGGAAACCTGCTTTAGGAATAAAAGCGTCATCTGTATCACAGGTACTGGAACCTGGGCAAACAGTTACACGGCAGATAAAAGCCCATGCGCCGGAGTACATTGGGGAAGTCTGGTTTTTTTTATTCACGGATTGCAATAATGCTATTTTTGAAAATGGCATTGAGGATAATAACCTGAAAGGTATAACTCAACCGGTATACATTAAATATGCTCCATTGGAAGCAGATCTTGAAATACCTGCCTCTAATTTCCCTGTGGTAGCACAAAGCGGAAGCATCATTAATGTAAGTGCTACGGTTCGTAACTTAGGTAATGAGGCCACAAAAGCAGGTACCTGGGCAGATGGGTTTTATCTTTCTTCAGACACTTTGCTAGATGCAGATGATCAGGTATTACTGTTAAGGTACTTTAGAAGCTCTGTATTGAATCCTACAGCTACATATGATATCAATGCCAACCTGGAGCTTCCTCAGGGCATGAGTGGCAAGTATTATATCATTTTCGTAGTTGACGCAAATAAGCTTATCAGTAATGAAACAAACCGATTGAATAACTATGTAATTAAAGCTATAAACATTTCTGCTTCCCCTGCACCGGACCTGATTGTTACTTCATTAATCGCACCTGCAGAGGCTTTTGCCGGACAGAAGATCAAAGTGAAGTATACAGTGAAAAACCAGGGTGGGTCAGATGCTAAGAGCAAATA
>DATCKK010000692.1:0-8681 GCA_036562325.1 Cytophagaceae bacterium
CTTCAACATCTTAATAGAGGTTGGTGATTTTGCCAATATTTCCTGAGCCCATTGGTAAGCGGTATCTTCCAGTTCTGCATGGGGCACTACCGCATTCACCATCCCCATTTCATAAGCCTCCTGGGCAGAATAGTTTCTACCCAAAAAGAATATTTCTCTGGCTCTTTTCTGTCCTACCATTTTCGCCAGGTAAGCCGAACCATAACCACCATCAAAGCTGGTAACATCAGCATCGGTTTGTTTGAAAATAGCATGTTCTTTACTCGCCAATGTAAGATCGCATACAACATGCAAACTATGCCCGCCTCCTACTGCCCAACCTGGCACCACTGCAATAACCACTTTGGGCATAAAACGAATCAGACGCTGTACTTCAAGGATATTTAATCTCGGAATTCCTTCTTCGTCTACATACCCTGCGAAACCACGGGCATTCTGGTCTCCGCCGCTACAGAAGGAATAAACACCATCTTTAGTAGAAGGTCCTTCCGCAGAAAGAAGCACTACTCCTATAGATGTATCTTCACGTGCATCTAAAAATGCTTCGTATAGTTCGGCTACGGTTTTAGGGCGGAAGGCATTCCGTACATTCGGACGATTAAAAGCTATACGGGCTACCCCATCTGCTTTTTTATAAGTTATATCCTGATATTCTTTAACAGTTTTCCAATTAACTTTGCTCATAGTGATTAAATTTATTGGTAAATGTAGGATATTTGGAGAGATAGCGCAAATTCTTAACAAAGATGTAGAAGGCTAATTGTTCCCCAATTAAGAAAAATATGGATAAGAAGTGCTATTAACAGAATATAAATAAAAGTGGTTACCTAAATATTCTCACCTCACTAAAACCATATAAAATTCGAATTTCCTGTGAAAGACATACAACAACCAGCATACTAAAACTAAAGAATATTCCGTAATCTAAGCTAACTACTCTGGATTCTTCCTAAAAAACATCTCAAACAATTTGTCCGTAAACAACATTTATCGTAATATTACATTATACCAATAACACTATGGGAATTACTAAAACTGATAATTTTACTAACACTCAAAATAAACTGGCAAAATTAGCCAAAGCCATCGGCCACCCTGCCCGTATTGCTATACTTGAACTAATAATTAAGAGAAAGTCCTGTATTTGCGGAGATCTTGTGGACGAATTACCACTTTCTCAATCTACTATTTCTCAACACCTGAAAGAACTAAAAGAAGCAGGTTTAATAAAAGGAGAAATAGACCGAACCAGTATGTGTTATTGCATAGATGAAAAAGTGTGGAAGGATACTCAAAAGGTTTTAAATAAATTATTTGACTCTTATGCCCAAAAAGGCAGTTGTTAAAAACTAAACGGATATATCAGCATATGGATATTATATAATAATTGGATACTAAAAACAAACTTATTTATCGTATATGGCAATAAGCCTGCCTTTACTAAAATTATAACTAATTAAAATTTTAATACCATGTTACCTCCAGTTAAAAACCATATCGACAGAGCTACGGCAACATTTAATACGATTCCGGGTAATAGAAAAAAAATATTATTAAAAATAAGTGAATATATTTCTAATAAACTTAAGGCCGGAGAACAAGCCAATCTTTTATTCGTTGGTACACATAATTCCAGAAGAAGTATTATCGGTCAAATCTGGGGACAAACGGCTGCTGCTTACTATGAAATAAATAATGTAAAAACTTTTTCTGCAGGTACAGAAGCTTCTGCTTTTAACCCTAATGCCGTTAACGCCATTGAAAGAGCAGGATTCAGAGTAAGAAAGGAAAAGGAAGGAGCCAACCCGATATATAGATTATATTTTGAAGAAGGGGCAAGTTCTATTATTTGCTTTTCGAAAACATATAATGATGGTACCATTCCCAAAGACAATCTTTGCGCAATTATGACCTGTAGTGAAGCAGATAGCAATTGCCCGGATATTCCAGGCACAGAATTAAGAATATCCTGCCCTTATGATGACCTCAAGGCATTTGATGAAACACCTCAACAAGAAGAAAAATACAGTGAATGTTGCTTTCAAATAGCTACAGAGCTTTTGTTTGTATTTTCCAATGTTAAAAAATAGTAACATTAAAATATCAATAAAGACAGCAAAAGCTATCCCATAAAGAGACAGCTTTTAACTTAATTGTAGGAGAATCCTAACCTTAAAATTTATTATTACTGATGAATCGATCCATCCAGATTCTTCACCCATCCTTTGGTCCAGTCGTTATCAGAAGGCACTGCCCCTATATAGTTTGCCGCTTCGAAATACGCACCCAATTCTGTCGGATTCTTAGCGCCGGAAGCTACTGTACCAACATAAGTATTAGTTAATGTACCAATAGTACCTGCGACGTTAGAAACATAATTTTTTAGAACAGAGGCGTCTTTGAAAGCATTGGATGAAGAGCCAAGAGCCGTTGTATCCACAATGGTGTTATCAACTATCAACGAAGTCCCCTGATAAGCTGTAGAAGATGAGTCGTCCAAATCTATACCGGCAGATTTGAATCCCGTGATTAAAGCATTATAAATTTTAGCTTGTGTTCCGTGTCTTAACTTCATGCCAATGGTTGCACCAGAGTTACCATCAGAACCAATAAAAGTAAGATTTGACAAAGTAGGATTTGAAATGGGAGCTGCCATAAAGTTTTGTTCAAGATTATCTGCTTCTATACCTCTGTCACCTCTTCCAGGAGCCTGAACCACTACCCAGAACTGTCCGTTACCTCTCCAACCATGTGTCCAGTCAAAGGAATCATCTTTACTACCTGTAGACACAGCATACGAAAGATTAGCAGTACCGCCAAAAAACTCAAATCCATCATCTTCTCCCATATAGCTTTGCAGGTATGATAACCTGGTTCCTCTACCCACACCATTAAAAGAGAATCCGTTTAATTCATTATCAGTACCCACAATTCTACCTGCATATTCCAATCGGACATATTTCAACTCTCCTGAGTTATCATCATCGTCTGTTCCTCCATAAGTACCGGTTCCACCTTCACCCTCAGCAGAGGAACCAACATTAATGGAAGCCCTGCCATTCAATACCAATCCTGCCCAATCGCCGGACTCCGGACTTATACCTGGCACTAACACATTACTACTGGTAAATACGATCGGCTCTGTAGCTGTACCCACCGCATAAATTTTAGCACCTCTTAACACGGATAAAAAGGCAGGGCCTGAGCCATCTGCATCGCCATAGATAGTAGCACCTGCTTCAATAGTGAGCGTTGCTCCTTCAGCTACAAACACTCCACCGGATAAAAGATATTTATCCTCTTTCTTAATCGTAAAGTTTTCATTAATAGTACCTATAATTCTCTTAACATCCGTAGAACCTTTTCTGTCGTTAGTGATCACATAAGTTTTCTCAACACCTGGTTGAGGTTGATCATCATCTTTCTTTCCACAAGACAATGTAACAAATAACATTGACGAGATCATCAGAAGTGATAATAAGTTTTTCATTCTTTTCATTTTGATTGATTGTCTAAATTTGATACACAAAGGAAGTCATCAAATATTAACTGAATGTTACTGGCGGGTTATGGAAATATTATATGATAAGATTGGTGTAACATTATAAAAAAAGCCTCCGCAGATCTATTATTCTGCGAAGGCTATGGCTCGTATATTCAGTTTTATCTTAATCCTACTTTGTCAAATTACATTATTAAATTTATTGAATCTTAATTTTCGGATTCAGTGTCTTAATAAACCTCTGTTACTTTTTTTCTTGACAAAAAAAGTAACCAAAAAAGTCAAGATCCGCCAAAGCTTCTTCCCGCAAGGCTCCTCTGGCTCGCTGGCGGCGCAAACCTCCCCGCACTATTATAGAATGGACTACCTAACTTCATAAATAGATAAAATACTCTTTCTATATGTTGTTTAAGCTAAATACATTTTAACCTGAATAGGTAATATAACAAAGTAGGATTAACTAATAGAAGTTATAGCTTATTCCTAAACTAAACCCAACGCCTCTTTTAAAGTTATTCAATTCTTTGCTTTCTATTACTTCTAATGTATTCTGATCTAAAAGATCTTGTTCCAATCTCACAGCGGGGTTCAACAAGTTTTTAGCACTTGCTTTGATCGTCCACTTTCTATCTTTACCCAAACTGGCACTGGCATTTAAGTTTAAAGTACTCACCGGCAACTCATAAATATCTCCTGCTCCTGCCACACCTAAAGCAGTTAGTCTTCTTCCAAAAACATTATAAGCAAGTGTTATATCATACTTTACTTTTTCCAAAGATTTACTATAACCAAAATCAACATTTACAAGATAAGGAGAAGCTCCGGTCAATGGCCTTTCATTTGTAATAGTTGAACCCTTAGGAATAAACTTTACATTAGAGGACAATAAAGAGGTATTGACATTCACAGAAAAAGCATCGAGTTTTTTACTTATAAAACCCAGATTCTTTCGGGCTTCCAATTCAATTCCCATCACAGTTGCATACTCTGCATTGGCAAAAGACTGTAAGAAAACACCACCGGCTTCAATAGTTGATATAATCGTTTGATTTAAATATTTTCCAAAAGCTCCTATGGCTATCAACTCTCCTTTATCGGAGAATCTTTCGTATCTCATATCTGCATTGTAGTTATAAGCATTTTTCAAATTGGGATTTCCCATTATCGTTAAGCTTCCAAAGTAAGGCTGATACTGGAATGGAGCTACTTCCTTAAAATCCGGACGGGAAATGGTTTTACTTAACGAAATTCTTGCAATATCTTTTTTAGTAATAGTATACTTCCCTGTCAGGCTGGGGAAAAGATCGACAGATGTTAACTGCTGATTTCTTTCAGGCATAAACTCCGAGTCTGTTTGCAGATTATAAATTACATTTTGTTCCGATACTTCCATTCTTGCGCCTACATTTATTTTCAACTTATCCGGCACTACCTGTACCTGATAATCTGTATAAGGAGCAAAGATGGTTAAATCTGCCTCATAATCATCTGCCGGGTTAGTACTTTCCGTTACTTTGAACATTCCTCTGTTTATCGCACCAAGATTAATGTAATTATCTATATCATATACATTGATTCCATACGGATTGGCATTATAAAAGGAAGAATCAGGCACATAATTAAATCTTCTTATAACAGATGACCGGGTTTTCCTTCTCGCCTGCACACCTGCACTAAGCACCATCAAAGGATTTCCTTTATCCAATGCATTTTCTTTTATAGTATAGATTACTCCTAATTTAGCTGCATAATCTGCATCATTCATAGAAGAATAAAATCTGTGATTATCTGCTCTGTCTTCCTGATTAAATCTGTACACATACGAATCTTTTTGTTCAGGTGTATATAGAAATGTTAACTGTCTTCTGTCTGGTTCCTGCGCGTTGGCCGTACTTCTGCTTAATCCCCAATTAAGTTTCAACTTAGGCAACAACTGGCTGTTACCCAATAGTTGCGTAGCAAACAGACTATATCCCATATAGGATGTCCTTCTGGTAAATACTTCAAGTGGTGCGCGATCGTAATAATACCCCCATGACTCTAATACTTCGTTACTGGAAAGATGTGTATAGAGTGTATTGAATGAAACATCATGTTTTTGATTCCATCTCAATTGAACATTTGCCACCGTTGAAGCAGTAGTGGAGAATGTATATTTATCAAAATCAAAATCATTTCTGTACCCTCCTACGGCTCTTAAAGTAGATAATCTTCCATAAGAGTAATTATAATCATTTCCATAGTTAGCATTCACATAAACACCTATACCGGCATCTTCATGCAACTTTGGAAGCTTTATAAAATCACCATAAGAAAGAGAATAAGATTGTGTCACCGGAGCTTTGGATTTTATAGGAGTAAATCGGGTTTGAAACAAATTATGCTGCAAATAACTCTCATTGGTTTGAGTATTAAATCGCTGAGTTGATTCAATAAAAGAAGGAATATTTCGGGTCTTGTTAAAACCTAATACATCATCCTTCTGTGCATTGTCTTTATAAAATTTCCTAAAGGTGGTCTGCGTATTGACTCCCCCACTTACTCCTACTTGCAATGTCGGACTGGCTGGATACTCCCGCGTTTTTATATTAATGGATGCGCCGGAAAAGTCGGCATATAAATCAGGTGTGAATGATTTGACTACGGATAAATTTTCAATTACATCAGTAGGAAATATATCAAAAGGGATAACTCTGTTATCCGGATTAGGAGAAGCGATTGGAAATCCGTTCAACTGACTTATATTATATCGGTCCGATAATCCACGTACGACTACAAATCTTGAACCTACAATAGATACTCCTGCCACCTTCTTTACTCCATCTGCTGCGTCAGATGCGCCTACTTTATCCAATTCCTTTGAGCCAATACTTTGCACCAGCTGATCACTATTTTTTCTATCAAAAATAAGCGAAACTTCACTTGCCTTATCCCTTTTAGCAATAATATTAACTTCATGTAACACGTCTTTACTCTTCAGATTCACATCAATAGTTAGAACAGCGCCTTCAATAACTTTTACTCCTACTACTTCCCGACTTTCATATCCTATATAATTAAATACCAAAGTATAAGTACCAGGATTAATGTTGTTAATCTGGTAGTTTCCATCAAAGTCAGTTACCCCACCCCAGGCCGTATTTTCTTTAACATTAACAACAACACTTATTAAAGCCTCTCCTGTAAGGGAGTCTTTAACTATACCTTTTATCTTTCCCGTTTGTGCCACTACGTTCAGGGACAATAAGCATAATAGTATATTTAAGCAAATTGATTGTATATTCATAGAAGGAAATAATTTATATAACAGAAAAACCTATCACAGATAGATTAATAGTCTATTTTTCTATTGCAAAAGTACCTCTCTCTTATTATTTGTGATTTATGGAAATGTTAAGAAAATGTTAACATGGGAATAATTGCCTGAATCGGGATGAACTGATTTATGGATTATGAATATGTAGCAGTCTCCTGACATAACTTTCCATTCCGGCCTCTTTCTGTTTCTTCCCTTACCTAATTTGTTTGTGCTTATGATAGATTGTATGGATATTTTCTAATGATTGCTATTTAAGTTGCAGAAGGTTGTCCCCCTTGTGTGGGTAGCAAGTGCGGTGGCGAAGGGGAAAGGGGAATATTTAAAAACTATTATCTGAATTTGGATGGATGAATATGAAGTAGTTTCCTGATATAACTTCCACTCCGTTCACTTTCTGCTTCTTCGCCCTGGCCTAATTATCTGAATCACAGATTAAGCTGATTTATGGATTACACGGTTTATTTGTGCTTTTGATAGATTGTATAAATATTTTCTAATGATAGCTATTTAAGTTGCAGAAGGCTGTCCCTCTTGTGGCTCAGCAAGTGTGGTGGCGAAGGGGGAAGGGGGATGTTGGTCTTTTTAAGCAGAAATTATTTGAATTGGTATTTATGGATTTTAGTATTTGTAAGCTTCTGGAAACTCAAGGTTGACAGGTTGGAACCTTGTCAACCTTATTACCTACAAACCTTCGTTTGCATTAGGATTTTTTTTTAGTGACGATTGAGAAATATTATCTTCCCTTCCTATAGGGACAAAAATTTATGGATTATAAAATTCTTTCTAAATGAGTTATGGTAATTCGACTGGCATAGATTAAATTTACCAATGTATTTTTAACTGTAAAACCTTTTTATTAAACACTAAGAACTCAGATTGACAGAACTTCAACCTATGTCTCATATACTGTTGAAGGCAGGGAAAGCAGCTCAGATCCATTCACTGTCTATGCCAAAGACACTTTTTTTTAACGGCAACATAATTACTGCTATCAGTGAAACCATTTACGATTATCCTGATAGCTCTTACGCCACTTACTCTGTAACTTATCATAGTTGATGAAATTAAATTTGAAAACGGTTCGGGATATGATGTCCGATTTGGCGGGTTAAAAGTAGTATATAATGAAAATAATACTATTCAGTCTGACAATATATCAACGCAACTACGATAGCGAAACAGGTGACTGGAACAAAGTAGGGATAATGGAATATACAGAAAATTTTTATAACAGCAGCAACCCATTAAAAATAGATTCTGCTTATTTCTATTCGGAAAGTACGTTTCCCAAGCATAGTGAACGTCATTACTTCACCAGTAATACCAACAATGAAATTACAGAAATAAAATTTTATAATTATGATTCAGGCTCTGGTACTTTCAAAATTGCAAATACATTCAAATTTGGAGTAGACCTAATAACAACAACCTAACTATGCTGTAAGCATGGCGGAAGTATCAGTATATCCCAATCCTTCTCAGGATAAAATTTACATAAACAATGAAATCTTTTCCGCCGATTATTATATCTATGATGCTAAAGGAACGCTAATAAATAAAGGTGAATACAACGACATGAATGGTATTCCGGTATCTTCTCTCGAAACCGGACAGTATATAATACGATTAAAAGATCGTGATAAAGAATGGATGGGAAGATTTATAAAATAAGTAAACTTAATGTAGATAAAAAGAGGGAACATTTCCGTTCCCTCAGACCTTTCAAATAACCACTATTACAATTTGTTTCTTTGGGATTTCAAACATTCTGTAAAAAGACTAATTTTAATTTCCAATAGATCTGGTTGCAACGAGGACGAACGAGAGGAAGTATTTTATAATAATATTATTCCTCGAATT
>DATCKK010000655.1:0-12070 GCA_036562325.1 Cytophagaceae bacterium
CTTCTACGCATTTTAAAAAACTCCGGTAATAATTTCAAGCCGGGGGAGAAATCCTCCCATTCTAAGTAAGGTTTCGATGAGATTCGGAGTAAAATTCTGGTTATCAAATAAATTTTAATAATTTATTTGGATTAATTCTAAATAGTTTTTAACCTTGCGGCGTTATTTGTTATTAATCTAAATAAAAATACTGGTTTTATAATTTATATTTAAATGAACAAGATATTACTATTTACTTTTTGTGCCGCAGGTTTAATTTTTACTTCCTGCAAAAAAGATAAGCCTGAGCCGGAAAATAATAACTTACGCTCTTCTGTTGATTACAATGCATTAACAGATGCTACCCCTTACAATAGTTCATTATTTTTCGATAGCAGAGGAGATAGTACGGTAGATCGTACAGAAGGCCATGTGCGTTTAAAAATGCTTAAAGAAATAGATACTTATGGTAAGTTGGGAATTAAACAGGAGGTAGATGCCAATAAGTTAAAAAATATGTTTAATAACTCAGGCAATCCTTTTGGGATTGAAGCGCTGGACAATTCCGGATTGCAAATTCGTAATGTGACTGCTACTTCAAGTGCTGATGCAGAGACAATTCGTAACTATATAGAAAGTCACTTTACAAAACTGGCAGAAGCAAGTAAGTCGTTTGGCCAGACAGCATCGAAAGGCAATGCAGGTGTGTTGACCAATGGTACTTCATCGTACTTGGTAGACGAAGATGGTATTGAGTGGATACAAGTTATTTCTAAATCTTTAATTGGAAGTTTCCAATTAGATTATATAGGAAATACGTTGTTAGGTAACCTCGAAGCTGATAACTCTGCTTTGGTAGAAGGAGAGAATTACAGTCAGTTAGAACACAATTGGGATGTAGCTTATGGTTTATTAACTACTAACCCTATATATGCTGCTGACGGAACAAAAGATAAAAAGCCAAGTGAAAGCTTTCTTGGATCTTATGTATGGGAATACAATAGAAATAATTTTTCTAAAATACATTTAGCATTTCTTAAGGGGCGCGCTGCTATTATCAACAACGATAAAAATGAACTAAAGGCTCAGTCTGAATTTATTAGAAAGACACTTGAAAAAACCATTTCTGAAGCAGCTTTAGGATATCTTGACAAATGGAAAAAGGGAGACAATGAAGGAGCCAAAGCTCATGCTATCGGAGAAGGTATTGGTTTTATTTATTCACTTCGTTTCTGCCAACTGTATGGTGCAGATGCTAAGTTTTCGGATGATATTCTGGACAGTCTTATCTTTAGTGCCGACAATGGATATTGGGATTTAACAATTGAGAAAATTGTTGCCGCAGAAAACGCTATCAAAGATAAATTTAATGATTAATTGGAAGACCAGGAAGAATATTTCGTAAATTTGCGAATGTTCGGAATGTAGTTTTAAGTATTATACTAATAAAAGCCGGAGTACGCCAGTACCTTGGCTTTTATTAATTTTATAGATTTAGCCATGAGACACCATTTTCATAAAATCTGTTTTTTGTTTGTTTCATTAATTGTCCTTGCATCTTGTTCATCAGATGATCCATCAAAGGATAACCCTTCTCCTGACGAAGGGTTCGACAGAAAAGTAATGCTAATCCATATTGCAGATGAAATTATTATTCCTGCGTATGAGAATTTTAAAGTGAAGCTGGATAGCATGGCAGATAAATCAAAAGCGTTTACCGATAATCCCAATCAGACAACTTTAACAGCATTTAGAAATATCTGGGTAGATGCTTACACGGAATGGCAAAAAGTAGAGTTATTTGATGTGGGGCCTGCCTCCGATTATGCGGTTCGAAACTATTTTAATATCTATCCTGCTAATGAGCAAGGGATAAAGAATAATATCAGTAGTGGAAGTTATAACCTTGAAGTATCCACTTCTTTTTCAGAACAAGGCTTCCCGGCTTTAGATTATTTGATTAATGGTGTGGGAAGCAATGACGATGAAATAATTGAACAATATACCAATGCTACGGATGCAGCTAATCGCAAGGAATATGTAAATAAGGTGGTCAATCAGATGAAAAGTAAATTTAATCTGATTTATTCTCAATGGACCGGTGGCTATCGCGATAAGTTTATCAGCAGGACGGGAGTCGATGTGTCTTCATCTACAGGAACTTTGGTAAATGGCTATGTATTGAATTACGAACGCTTCATCCGGTCAGGAAAATTCGGTATACCTTCAGGTGCTATGATTGGCGGAGTGGTATCACCAGAGAAAGTGGAAGCATTTTATAAAAAAGATATATCACTAACGTTAGCCAAAACAGCGCATCAGGCCTCTATTGATTTTTTTAATGGGAAGAGCGTGAAAACAGGTGAAGAAGGCCCTTCCTTCAAAACATATCTGAATGCCCTGGATGCTAAAGACAGTAAAACAGGAAACTCTCTTTCTGACATTATAAATGCTCAATTTGCTTCTGTCAATGAAGCATTAAATCTTCTGCCCCCCAACCTTTATGAAGAAGTAAAAACCAATAACCAGGCTATGGTGAATGTGTATAATGAAATGCAAAAGGCTGTTCGTATGTTAAAAGTAGATATGACGTCTGCCATGAGCATCACTATTACATATACCGACAACGACGGTGACTAGGCGTTTGAGTTTTTGGTGAATATGAAAGATTATTTTAACCGATCTACTTCTGCTGCTCCCCTGGCGGTATTCAGAATGGTATTTGGGATCATGCTTTTTTTTAGCGTGATCCGTTTCTGGAGCAAGGGATGGATAGAGGAATTATATATTAACCCCAAATACTTCTTTTCTTATTATGGATTTGATTTTGTAGTACCATTAGGAAATTATACCTATATACTTTTTATTTTATGCGGTTTGTCCGCTTTGTTAGTTGCTCTGGGTTTGTTTTATCGTCCGGCCATCATTACACTTTTTTTAAGCTTTACCTATATAGAGCTGATGGATAAAAGCACTTACCTGAATCATTACTATTTTATTAGTATGATTTCTTTTTTGATGATTTTTTTACCTGCCAATGTTTACTTCTCCATAGATGCTTATAGAAATAAACAATTGCTTGCAGGCCGGATTCCTCAATGGTCTTTAGATTCTGTTAAACTATTTGTCGGAATGTTGTATTTCTTTGCAGGCCTGGCAAAGGTCAACAGCGATTGGCTTCTAGAAGCTATGCCATTAAAAATATGGCTTCCTGCCCGTAATGATATGCCTGTAATAGGGTTTTTATTTAATTACCCCTGGACTCCCTATGTATTCAGTTGGTTCGGTTGCCTGTATGACCTGTTTATTCCATTTATGTTGTGGAATTCGAAAACCCGGCCATTGGCATATATAGCAGTTATTGTTTTTCATGGGTTAACTTCATTACTTTTCCCTATTGGAATGTTCCCTTATATCATGATAGTGACTGCTCTCATCTTTTTCTCCGATAAATTTCATTTGAAGGTAATTCAAAAAATAAGTGGCCTTTTGAATATACGTCCGGATTTTCTGCAGCCGCACGTTGTATATACATACAAAGGTTATTCTCTTAACTTAATGAAAGGATTACTTGCTATATTCTTTATAATACAGTTTTTAATGCCATTCCGGTATTTGTGTTATCCTGGTGATTTGTTTTGGACAGAACAAGGTTATCGTTTTTCATGGCGTGTAATGCTTATGGAAAAAGCCGGACTTGCAGAGTTTAAAGTGAAGGATGCTACAGGGAAGGAGATCATTGTTAATAATAATGATTTTTTAACTCCGCTACAGGAAAAGATGATGGCTACGCAGCCGGATATGATATTACAATTCGCACATATTTTAAGAGACTATTATTCCAAACAAGGTTTTATTGATCCTCAGGTTTATGTAGACTCTTATGTTGCACTTAATGGACGGCTGGGTAGAGCAATGATAAGCCCTGAAACAGACCTCGCCAAAGAGAAAGAATCCTTTAAGCATAAATCCTGGATTATCCTATATAATGATTAAAACAAAGATTTTTATTTTACTTATTAGCTGTTTGTTTTCTATTACAGCAGTTGGACAATACAGGCTTTCCGGAGTTGTTACTTCCAAAGCGGACAGTTCTGGCGTAGACAATTGCATTGTGTATCTGAATGAAGGGAAATGGTCTACGGTTACTAATGTCAGCGGTGAATTTGAATTTTTAAACTTGCCTGAAGGTACTTATACGCTTCATACCAGTAATCTGAATTACAAACCTGCATCCAGGTCGGTGACGATGAATAATAAAGACAAGTACATTGTCATTGTTCTTGAGCCGGTGGATAATATGCTTAATGTTGTTGTAATAGAACAAAAGAAGGCTCAGAATACCTATATGCGAAGTGTAGAGAATATGGGTATATATGAAGGTAAAAAATCAGAAGTGATCCATACGGATAAGTTGGTGGCTAATATGGCTACTAATAATGCAAGACAAGTATACTCTCGTGTCGCAGGTTTAAATATCTGGGAGAATGACGGCGCAGGGCTACAGTTAAGTATAGGAGGAAGAGGGCTTGATCCGAACAGGACATCTAATTTTAATGTACGCCAGAATGGTTATGATATAAGTGCGGATGCATTGGGCTATCCGGAAAGTTATTATACGCCTCCAATAGAAGCCATTGAAAAGATACAAATAGTCAGAGGGGCCGCTTCCCTTCAGTATGGAACACAGTTTGGCGGCCTTTTGAATTTTATACTTAAAAAACCTGTTACCGATCGAAAGATTCAATTGCTGGCCAGACAAAGTATAGGATCGTTTGGGTTCTATAATTCGTTTACCAGCATTAGCGGTACAGTGAATAAGTTTAGTTACTATACTTTTTTTCAGCATAAAAGAGGAAATGGATGGCGCCCCAATTCCCAGTTTCAAAACAATAACTTTTATACCAACATCAATTATCAGTTCACTAAAAAAACAACAGCCGGCCTGGATTTGACTTTAATGGATTATCTGGCGCAACAGCCTGGTGGTTTGTCCGATGCCATGTTCAGGGCAGATCCCCGACAAAGTAATCGGGAAAGAAACTGGTTTAAGGTTAAGTGGAACCTACTGGCATTACATTTCAATCATAAATTTAATCCGTCCAACGAAGTTAACCTGAGGCTTTTTGGTTTGTCGGCGCATCGCTATACGGTGGGTTTTCGACCTTACCGAGTTGCCACTATAGATGATAATAGTGAACGTGATTTGATCAAAGGCGAGTTTACTAATTGGGGAGCAGAAGGCCGTTACCTGAAAAGGTATTTTATTGCAAATAAATATTTGGTTTTCCTTGGAGGAGTAAGGTATTATCATGGCTTTAATCACAGTACCCAAGGCTTGGGAAGCAAAGAAAAGCACGCTGATTTTAATTATAACAATACCGACTTGCTGACTTATGATTATAGCTTTCCTAACCGAAATGTTTCATTGTTTACAGAAAACATCATCCACCTGAGTGATAAGTTTTCCATAACACCCGGACTTCGCTACGAATACATTTATACTACTGCTAAAGGGTATTATGGAAGTATATCGCGTGACCTTGCCGGTAATATCATTCATATCCAAAAAACGGAAGAATATCGTACTAGTGGACGACAATTTGTTTTAGGAGGTGTGGGCCTCAGCTATAAAACTTCCAAGAGTATAAATATTTATGCAAATATATCTCAGAACTATCGTTCCATTACCTTTAGCGATATGCGTATTTCTAATCCTTCATCCCTCATAGATCCTGATATGAAAGATGAAAAAGGATATTCTATGGATTTAGGAGTGCGAAGCGAAAAGTCTGCTTTGACTTACGATGTAAGTGTTTTTTATCTTAACTATAACAACAGAATAGGAGAGGTTCAGGGCTATGATGCATATGACAGAGTAATTAGACTGAGAAGTAATATAGGGCAGGCAGTAATGATGGGAGTAGAGTCTTATTTTGAAAGTGATGTGTTGCAATTGATACAGCCGGAAATGAAAAATTGGAAAGGGGTGATGTTTGCCAATGCTGCTTTCATCACTTCCGAATATAAAGTTAGTAAACTGGCAGGCGTTGCGGGAAATCAGGTAGAGTTTGTACCAAAGCTGAATCTTAAAACCGGTGCGAGATTAGAGTATAAAAACCTGAAAGCTTCTTTCCAATATACGCACCTTTCCGATCAGTTTTCAGATGCTACCAATGCGGAAGATGGAGGAGTATCCGGCGTTGTAGGAATTATACCAGCCTATTCCGTAATGGATTTAAGTCTTTCCTATGAATATAAAAGATATAAGATAGAAGGAAGTATAAACAACCTAACCAATCAAATGTACTTTACCCGCAGAGCTACAGGTTATCCCGGGCCTGGCATCATACCTTCTGATGGCAGAAGTTTTTACCTTACCTTACAGGTTAAGATCTAAATTTATAAATACTTCTCATTTATATTATTTTTCATAAATGATATCGTCTGTTCAAATGTACCTGTCCTATTGAAAATCGAAGGATTGATTGGATATAAAATTGGATTACAAAGCTGTTAAAAATTTTTTTTGCTCAAAGGCTAAACATTTTTAAACAAAATTGATTTAATAGGACGATTGAATATTAGATTACCACATATAATTGTTTTTCTGGTTTGTATTATTTCCCGGATAGCCACTGCTGTATATCATGTAGAGGACCCGGAAAGTATGCACTTTGCCTTAAGTATTCTGGATTACGATCTCACGCAAGCCCAACCGGATTTTCCGGGGTATCCGGTTTTTTGTTTTATAGTAAAACTATTATATCTGATAACCGGCAGTATTGCTGTTTCTTTTGCTCTTGTAGGTGGGGTCGCCACTTATCTTATTATTTACTATTCATTACAATTACTTAAAGTCCCGTTACTATCGTTTGAAGGTGGCCTTACGGCACTACTGTTATTTTTTAATCCGATGATCTGGATAATGAGCAACCGGTATATGTCGGACTTGTTAGGAGTAGCTTTGATTCTTGCTATCTTATATTATCTTTTGCCGGAACATTACGACCGGAAGAAAGAGCAGATAGGATGGTTCCTTGTGGGAATACTGGCCGGTGTGCAACTCACTTATGTTCCTTTTATTCTCATTCCGGTGGTTTATGTCTTTTTTCGCCAATACACCTATACACGATCTGTACAAATGATGATGGCCGGTACTGCTATCTGGATGATTCCGTTAATTGCAGATACGGGGTGGAATGAGTTAATTCATACGGCTATTAATCAGTGGAAGATTGGAGCATTCACTCCTGAAGTGGTCTGGGATAGCCAATTGCTTTTCTTATTTAAAAATGTGTGGACAGATGCATTGGCCGGATTTTGGATAGGCCGTCCTTTCATAACCCTCATTACTTCGGCAGGTGTTGTCGCTTGTTGTATATTCGGCTGCTTTATCTTGTTGTCTTTTGGTTATACAATAAAACACATACGTATATTATTGGCTGCTGCGGGCATGTATGTAGCGTGGATATATTTTTGCCAGGAACTTGTTTTGAGCAGTAGGAGTGTACTGCCTTTAGTACCCTTTATTGTGATGGCAGTAAGCTATGGAATAATTTACTTTCTGGTTAACTATAATTTCATTTACGTAAAGGCGGCCTTGTTTGCTTTTATACTTGTTTACATGGGGGAAGGGGTGCTTATTGCCAGAGAACATACTTTTCCTACTGCTATCGCTCAGGTTAAGGATTATTTGCAGAATGAGACGCCCGGAGCAGATAGAACCATCGTTTCTACTCCTTTGATAAATTATTATCTTCAATATCAGAAAGTAACAGCCAATTATATTTCTGTAGATTCCCTTTTGGGGAATAATTTCTATGGAGAAAAAACAAATCTCCGTGAGGCCCTTAGGCAAAATATATTTTCAGGTAAGGTGTATGTGATTGGAAATTTTCCTTATGTGGTACAGGACAAACAGTGTCAGGAGGAGAAAAATTTTCGGCATGATCCTTATATCAACCGAATCTGGCCTGACATTACGGTATTTAAGTACGAATAGAGGAAAGGCAGATTATATTGGTGTACTAGAAAATGTTGTAAGTGGTTAAATGTCTTTTGGTTATTCTGAAATTTGATTGGAGCTTTACTAAGAATGGATTGAAAAGAGGCGTTTCATACTTTTTAACACGAATGTTACTTTTAAATTCATACAAAAAAGTGTTCTTTTAATTAGAAAGTTAAATTCAGGAAAAAGCCAAAAACTTTCGAGGGTATTCAAAAGTTATTTAGATATAAATTTTTAAGTTGGAGAAGTGGAATTTGAGAGGAAAAACAGTTAAATTTAGTTTTTTGCTGATAAGCAAGGAATTAAAGAAATATAAAAGAACTAGTATTCAGTCTGAATTTCTTTGTAAATTTGAGGAATTAATATTGAGCAAATGAGGCATATTTTGAGACGTAAACCTATTTCCCATATAGTAGAGGATAATTATGTACATGCATTTGTTTTATACTTTTTTGGAATCAACTTTTACAAATACTCCGATGCAACTTTAGAAGAGGTATGTATTTCCAAAGGATTGGATGTTGCAACGGTCATTAACAGACTTGAATCGATTACTCTTCCCCCTGACCGGAGAGATATTTCGCTGAATGCCTACCCGGTTGATCTGATTATTGAATATCTGAAGCATACGCACCATATTTATGTAAAGGAAAAACTTCCTTACGTGGCTAACCTGATTCAGGACCTGGAACCTTCCGATGATAATAAAACTATTTCGGATCTGAAATTTATATTCCCATTCTTTGTTGAGGATTTTGTAAAGCATATTTATGAAGAGGAAGACACCCTCTTTAATTATATACTTCTGCTGCACCAGGGACTTGAAAAAAAGGTCAATTATGGAAAATTATTTTATGCCCTGGAGAAGCACTCCATTCAGGAGTTTGCGCTGGATCACAGCCAGGAAGACGATGAGATGAAGGGAATACGAAAATTGACCAATAATTATCAGCTAAAAGATCCGGGGAATTTGCATTTGAAAGTGGTATATGCCGAATTGCAGGCATTTGAACAGGATCTCCATATCCACGCCAAAATTGAGAATGAAATCTTATTCCCTAAGGCATTACAGTTGGAGTTTGAAATCAATCAGAAAATCAGGAAGATTATTCCTAGTAACTAATATAAAATCGCAAATTACAGTTCATACATTCTAATAAGCTCGGGAGAATAAATGGCAAACGAGCAGAGGTTAACTTTTGGGATTGTGAACCCGATTTGTACCCTGAGAAAAATATACATATAAAGTTTTTTAGAAAAAGTAACAGGAGATGCCACGAATAGTAGCGGTAGATTATGGAACAAAGCGTGTGGGAATTGCCGTTACCGATCCTTTGAAAATTATAGCCACCCCTCTGGATACCATACACTCCAAAGATGTCATTCAGTTTTTGAAAAATTACCATGAAACAGAAGGGATTGAAGCATTTGTGGTAGGAATGCCCAAGACCTTAAACAATGAGGCATCTGAAAATGCCAGGCACGTGCGTGCTTTTATTAATGCTCTCCGGAAAAATTTCGCACAAATACCGATTCATGAAGTAGATGAGCGGTTCACCTCGTCTATGGCTTTGGATGCTATGATTGCCGGAGGAATGAAGAAAAAAGACAGGCAGATAAAAGGTAATGTAGACAAAATCAGCGCTACGATTATTTTACAGTCTTTTTTACAATCCTCTAATATTTAGCAGGGATACATTTTTATTTTTAAAACTTTTTTTCTTAAACTTAGGCTAGTCTTAACATTCTTAACTATTTACATTTTATGCATAAAAATATAACCAGAGAAGACGCTGAGGCAATGATTGATCAGTATGTCCTTGAAATCGGGTTGACCAAAGAAAAAACCTATAATGCCGAGAGAAGGGCCTGGTATTGGGTGAAAGGTTCGGCAAGGATTGAAGTATACATTTATCCCGTAAAAACAGAAACGTATGAACGTAATTTTCTAAGAATATTTTCTCCCATAGCCATGGTCCCCAAAGAAAATCCGGCTCCCTTTTTAAGAAAACTTTTGGAAATCAATGATAGTAAATTGGGGGTGAAATTAACTATTTTACCCGGAAGTGACCAGGTGTATGCGACTTTTGAAAGAGATATCAGGGGAATGGATTATGAAGAACTGGCTACCTGCATTGCAGACCTGGAGTGGTGGGCGGACAAACTTGATGATGAACTGAAACAGGAACAGTTAGGTGGTGCGGCACCTCAGGCATAATTATTTTATAGGGCTGTCTTTAAGACGGCCTTATTTGTTTTCTGTTCGGGCATCTCATGTTGGGAAGCCATAATGGAAGGCGGTGAACAAAACCCTTGTGGCTGAATTTTTTACTCCCGGCTGCTGTTATAAAACAGGCAATCACAACTCTTATGGCATTTCCGGTTATATATAAATTGTGATATTCCTGATAGATCTTTTATCTTTGTTACCCAAAATATTCTCAATATATGATATACCCAATTGTAGCATACGGCGATCCGGTGTTAAAAAAGCAGGCAGAAGATATTGCTAAAGGTAGTGTCGATGTTAAAAAGCTGGCAGAAGATATGTTCGAAACCATGTACAATGCAAATGGTGTCGGCCTTGCAGCTCCGCAGATCGGTAAAGCTATTCGTATGTTTGTAGTAGATGCCGCTCCTATGGATGAAGAAAATCTGAAGGATTTTAAAAAGGTATTTGTTAATCCTACCATTGTAGAGGAAAGCGAAGAAGAATGGGCTTATGAAGAAGGTTGCCTGAGTATACCCGGAATTCGCTCGGAAGTAATGCGCCCTGAAAAAATTAAGGTTCATTACTTTGACGAAAACTGGAAAGAGTACGAAGAAGAGTTTGACGGTTTGGCTGCAAGGGTTATCCAACATGAGTACGATCATATTGAGGGTATTTTGTTTGTAGATCACTTATCCGGAATAAAGAAAAGATTGTTGAAAAACAAGTTGCTCAATATCTCCAAGGGGATAGTGGATGCTAACTATAAAATGAAGTTTCCAATTAAGAAATAATCCGATGAACTCCCTGGTTGCCCCTGAGACAAAGTTGCCCGGTGTTGGTACTACTATTTTTACTATTATGTCTCAGTTGGCAAGAGACTACGAGGCAATCAATCTTGCACAGGGATTTCCCGATTTTCCATGTTCTTCCGAACTCATTGACCTTGTTTATAAGTATATGCAGGCTGGTTGCAACCAGTATGCTCCTATGCCAGGCATTATGCCTTTGAGAGAAAGAATCGCAGCGAAGATCCAGTCTTTATATAACTTTACTTACAATCCCGATACAGAAGTAACACTCACCTGTGGTGCTACGGAAAGCAGTTATGCTGCTATTACCTCGGTAGTGAAACCGGGCGATGAAGTAATAGTTTTTGAACCTGCGTTTGATTGCTATACGCCAGCCATTCACCTGAGTGGAGGCATTCCAGTGTATATAGAACTTTCATACCCGGATTATAAAATAGACTGGAACCTGGTCAAAGAGAAGATAACTCCCAGAACCAAACTTATCATTATTAATTCTCCGCACAATCCGACCGGGGCCATCATTACCAGAGAAGATATTGAAGGGTTGAAGGAAGTGGTAAAAGATACCTCTATTACTATTTTGAGCGATGAAGTATATGAGCACATCGTCTTTGATGGCCAGCAGCATGAAAGTGTTATCAAATATCCTGAACTGAGAGAAAGAAGCCTGGTGATATTTTCATTTGGAAAAACCTTTCACACTACCGGTTGGAGAATGGGGTATTGTGTAGCTCCTGCAGCGCTTTCTGCAGAGTTTAGAAAAGTTCATCAGTTCATTACTTTCAGTGTGCCTACGCCTATGCAGTTCGCATTGGCAGATTACTTGCAGGACGAAAATCATTATACAAATCTGCCACGGTTTTTTCAGGAAAAAAGAGATAAGTTGTCCGAGTTGTTAATACATTCCCGGTTTGAATTAATTCCTTCAAAGGGAACCTATTTTCAATTGGCATCTTATAAAAACATCAGTGATGAAAACGATGTGGACTTTGCCATAAGGCTGACTAAAGAGTATGGAGTAGCCACGATACCTGTTTCGGTTTTTTATCATACCAAAAA
>DATCKK010000693.1:0-2824 GCA_036562325.1 Cytophagaceae bacterium
TTATTCCAATGAGCTGCTGGGCAGGAATTACACCGGATTGTCTCCATTTAATAGTGCCGTTTTTAAATAATATTAATGTAGGGACACCTTGTATGCTATATTTCGAAGCTGCATGTGGATTTTTATCTACATCCACTTTAATGATTTTAGCTTTCCCGTTGACCTGTTCAGCCACTTGTTGTAGTATGGGCGCCATACTTTTACACGGCCCGCACCATTTCGCGTAAAAATCTACTAAAACAGGTTGTTCCGAATTGATCAGTTCACTAAAACTCATAGATGCTTCTTTTACATTTTCATAATGTAAAACCGTGGTTGCACGTATTTGTTTGAGGGTGAAATTATTTACAAGGCACTTTCAGATTGATAATACCGGTAGCTGAGCAATAGTGGCATTGGCTTTTAATTTCTTTTTTTCCGTTGCAGGTGGCGCAGGTGGTAAGCCCTTTTCCGGTGCATTTTTGACATGTGTCGTATTTGGTACCGAAGTTATCAGTGGATTGGAATACTCCGGTTCCCCGGCAGGAAATACAAATTATTTTCCCTGACCCTTTGCAGGTTCTGCAGGAGGTTTTGGCTTTTCCGCTTCCATCGCATACCAGGCAAGCTTCTTCTACATTGGCCAGCCCTGTCTCGAAGCACTCTGCCCTATATTTCAATTCAACAGCCTCCTCATAATAGGTGCCTTTGTGTCCGGTCAGGTCCAGGTATTTTTTTAGAGCTGTATTGGAAGCACTGTATTTTTCGAGGTGGAACAGTGTCTTTCCATAGTAAAAGGCAATTTCATCCGGAAGAATGGTATTAAGATTAAATATGGTAATCAGGGTACTGTGAGCTGCCTGATATTGCTCTTCGGAAAGTTCTTTCTCTACCTGATTGACCAGAGAGTCAAGTAGTTTTTGGGAAGGGTCATGCTGAGCCAGGGCTCCGGATGAGATCATCACTGACAGGAACAATGAGATAAGAAAAAAGTATACTTTGAAAGAGCTCATTAATTGGTTTTAGTAAGAAATAACGGATTCGGCCAGTATAAATTTTAGCGAAGGATTGAAAATCCTTCAAAGTTTTTAAGTTCACCTTTATGAATTTCGACCTTTTCTACTTTGGCAAAAGGAGATCCTTCATGGCACCAGGAAGTAAACTTGGATAAAATATCCGGATCGGCCTCAGCTTCAATAAGAACACTTCCATCGTCCTCGTTTTTTACATACCCCTTTATACCTAGTTCTAAGGCTTTTTGTTGAGTATAAGCTCTGAAGAAAACCCCCTGAACTTTTCCTGATATTTTATAGGTCAAATGTTCCATGCAATACTGTGGAAAGGCCCCTTAATAGGTAGTCCTTTCGTCGTATTTTTTAACGTAATAATTAACCGAATATCTTCCGGCTCCAAAGAACAGATAAAACACCAGCAGCAGGAAGACCAGTATGGATATTAGTAATTCCGAATGCATTCCTAACACACTTTTTGAGTTAACAAAAAGTATAGCGCCCAGAAGTATAGGAATTTGGAAAATGATCGCTATTCGAACTATGAGTCCTAACGCAATCAATAATCCACCTACAAGATGCACCATAGCAATATAATGCGCAAGAACTACCGAACCAAATTCTATGCGGCTCATTGTTATGAGTCGCTGTAGCTGATCTGTATCCTGAATAAAATAAATGCCTTTGAAAAGAATAAACAACCCCAGGGCTATTCTTAAAATACCCAATAATTTGGAATCCTGATGTTCGTGCATCCAGGTATCTGATTTCCTGATAATGTCCATAAAACCCTCCTCTAACCCTTTTTATTTTTAACATAGGAGCGAATAACTTGGTTTTTAATACTATAATTTTTTGCTTTTTATATCTTATTATGGTGAGTTTCGTATAAGGACAGGTATGAGTTACTTTGAATTGTTTCTATCTAACCGGAGGTTGTTGACATTTGGCATTTTGCTAACTTTCTTCTCCGGGTTTGGAAAGACATTTCTTATCTCGCTATATGTCCCTTACTTTATTTCCGAGTTTGAGCTTTCCAAAACATCCTTTTCTGCAATTTATGCTGTAACAACAATTGCCAGTGGGGTATGTATATTATATCTGGGAGCATTAATTGATCAGACCAAATTAAAATATTATACCCTGATGGTAGCGGTAGGATTAATTGCCTCGTGTATCCTATTGAATGTTTCCTATAATATCTGGTTTCTTGCTTTGGGTATTTTTGGGTTACGTCTTGCCGGCCAGGGATTAATGATTCATACCTCTGTTACCGCAATTACCAAATATTTCAGGCGATCCAGAGGAAAGGCAGTAAGTATTGCTTTATTGGGGCATCCGCTGGGAGAAGCTATTCTTCCTGGTATTGTGGCCATTTTAATTTCCATAGTAGGTTGGAGATCAGCCATTCTTTATTCTGCTGATTTTATGGCGCTTATTTTAATTCCGATGGTGTTGTTTTTGTTGAGGAGAAAGCCGAAAGTGGTGGAAGTAACCCAAAAAGAAGAAAAAGCTAAGGTTAAAAAAACATCTGTAAAAAAAGTAACGGATAAAGAAGTGGAATGGTCCATTGGGAAAGTATTAAGAGATAAAAGATTTTATTTTATTGCTCCCAGTGTTGCTTGTCTGGCAGGGGTAAATACAGCCCTTATGTTTTATATGATTCCTATTGCGGAATCCAAAGGCTGGTCCGCCGAATGGATGGCGGTTTCCTTTGCAGGTTTTGCGTTGGGAAATTCTTCGGCCACATTGGGGGTTGGCCCTCTGATTGATAAGTTCAGGGCGTCCAGATTGTTCCCTTTTTATATATTGCCGTTGGCTTTAGCGCTTATAGT
>DATCKK010000018.1:0-3676 GCA_036562325.1 Cytophagaceae bacterium
CTCCGGAGACTTATTGTACAACTCCATTATATACTTTAATTGAAATCCGCTTTCTTCTCCTGATAGGGATCTCAGGTCAATACCATAGCAAACCTTATTTTCATGCAATGGGCTTTTGGCCATCCCGGGAATACTTTTGGGGGTGAACTGGAATGTGCCGTAAGCTTTATTAGGATGTCCCACTACCTGAAAAGGAAATTCAGTTCCTCTTCCTACACTTAAAGTAGTACCTTCGAATAAACACAGGTGTGGGTAAAGTTGAATGGACAAGTCATTGGGTAAATTGGGCGAAGGTTTTACAGGCAAAGAGTAACGTTTCTTATGATCATAGTTTTTTACCTTTATTACTTGCAGATCGCAGGTTCTGCCGCTATCAAGCCACTTCTCTCCATTTATCATCATGGCCAGCTCGCCTACAGTTAATCCATGCACAATGGGTATAGGGTGCATGCCAACGAAAGACTTATGTTTTAAATCCAGGACAGGGCCGTCTACATAATGCCCGTTCGGATTGGGGCGGTCGAGGATGAGTACTTTCTTGTTGTTCTCGGCACATGCTTCCATTATATAGTGCATAGTGCTGATATAAGTGAAGAAGCGTACACCAACATCTTGAATATCAAATATTACTATGTCTACATCCTTTAAAGACTCTTTGTTCGGCTTTTTATTGTTCCCGTATAAAGAAACTATTGGAAGTCCTGTTTTAGCATCAATCTCGTTATTAACCCTTTCTCCGGCGTCCGCATCGCCTCTGAATCCATGTTCCGGCGAGAAGATCTTTCGTACTTTAATCCCTAATGATAAGAGGGTATCTACCAGGTGGGTTTTACCTACCACCGAAGTTTGATTCACAACAAGAGCGACATTTTTATTTTTTAGCAGGCTTAAGTATTGCTCTAATTGCTCCGCACCGGTAATGATCTTATCCAATGACTGTTGGGCCAGCGTTTCTTTTTGACCGGATGTTGAGTGTTCCGTGGAACCGGTTATTGCGGCTCTTTCTCCTGAGCAGGAAGAAATAGATAAAAAAGGAAAACTAACAAGAGTGATAATCGCAATTAGCTTATACATACCAATTAAAATAGTTTATGAGCGAAATATACAAAAGGTATAATAAAATATGTCATTGAATGAGTTTTTTAACAGTAATAACGCTAAAGTAGTGCCATTGGGATGGACTATAAAAATAGTTTTGGGGATTAATGCAGTAAAATACTCTGTCTCATATTATTGTGTTTTTTGGATTGTTGCTCATATATTGCCGGTAATTTTATATTTATGGAATCTATGCAGAATGCAGCTCTTTATATGTTTCGGATGAATTTAGATAATTACAAGGATTTGGATATTTTTACAGAAAGTGGAAGGGAATTGAATGAATCTTAATTATTTCATATCAAAAAGAATTCAGAGCGAGAATAGAAAATCTTTTTCATCTATAGTATCTGTAATTGCCATCATCAGCATAGCTATTGGCCTGATGCTGATGATTATATCATTTGCCATTCTGGATGGCTTCAAAAACAAGATCAAAGATAAAATTATCAGTTTTGGCTCACATATTCAGGTAACCAGGTACGACATTAACAATTCTTATGAGGAAACTCCCGTCAATAAGAACTCCTTCGTGTATCACAGTAAAGACAGCATACCGGGGATAGACCATGTTCAGGTGTTTAGTATGAAAGCCGGGTTGTTAAAGACCGATGAAGAGGTTATGGGAGTGGTACTCAAAGGTATAGGAAAAGATTTTTATGTAAATAAATTTCGCCCCAATATAGTTAAAGGTGATTTTATTGATCTCGGCGATTCTCTTTACTCCAGTGAAATTCTTATCAGTCAGAAAATTGCCGATAAGATGAAGCTCGATCTGAATGATACGGTAAGTATGTATTTTGTTCAGGATCCTCCCAGGTTCAGAAAATTGGTGGTGAAAGGAATTTATGCCACAGGCCTGGAAGAGTTTGATGATTTGATGATACTGGGGGATATAAGGCTCAATCAAAGGCTCAATAATTGGGCGGATACGATGGTGGGGGGATTTGAAATTTATGTAAAAGATTTTAACCAGCTGGATGCGATTGCAGATGAAGTGTATGATAAGATGGAGTATGAGTTGCAGTTAGAGAAAATAACGGACAAATACATTCAGATATTTGACTGGCTGAAGCTATTGAACAGAAATGTATTGATTTTTCTGATTCTTATTTTGACGGTTGCCTGCTTTAATATGATCTCTACTTTGTTTATCATGATCATGGAGCGAACCAATATGATTGGGGTGTTGAAAGCGTTGGGTGCCAATAATAATCAGATTCAATCTATCTTCTTATATAATGGGGTGATTGTACTTGCCAAGGGATTGTTCTTCGGAAATTTATTTGGGATTGGGTTTTGTTTACTTCAATACTATTTTAAAATCATACCCTTGGATGAAGAGAACTATTATATGAGCAGTGTGCCTATTGAGCTTGACTGGATGGTGATAGCAGGCTTAAATCTCATGACTTTTATATTGATCACCCTTGTATTGACCATACCGGTAATGGTAGTATCAAGGATACATCCAATTAAGGCAATAAAGTTTAGTTAAATAAAAACTAAAATTTCGAATATCTGAATTCTAAAAAAGAATTCATTCATTTGATTTTCATGAAACGGGAGCAGATGAGTGAAACTTTAGAAAGTTAGAGTTTAATCAGCTAGTCTGCCGGATGGTATTTTGCGAACAGGCTGCTGATCTTCATTCGTATTACTCCGATGACCGCCTCTTTAAAAATATGTTTGGACATTTTGGATTGGCCTAAAGTACGGTCGGTAAATATAATAGGTACTTCCTTGATTTTAAAGCCGTGCTTCCAGGCGAGGAACTTCATCTGAATCTGGAAAGCATATCCAACAAACTTGATACTCTCAAAATTGATAGTCTCCAGCAAACTTCTTCTATAGCATTTGAATCCGGCAGTAGCATCATGGAAAGGCATACCCGTAATGAACTGCACGTATTTGCTGGCAAAGAAAGACATTAATACGCGTGAAATAGGCCAGTTAATAACAGTAATACCGTTTACATAACGTGAGCCAATAGCCAGGTCATAGCCTTCCTCTTCACAAGTATTATATAGCCGTACCAGGTCTTCGGGATTGTGGGAAAAATCAGCATCCATTTCACATACATACTCATAGCCCTGCCGTAGCGCATATTTAAATCCATGGATGTAGGCAGTGCCCAATCCCAGTTTCCCGGAACGTTCTTCGAGAAAAAGCCGGTCAGGAAATTCTTTTTGCAACTCTTTTACTATGGCAGCTGTCCCATCAGGGGAGTTATCATCAATAATCAATAAATGAAAAGGAAGGGATAGTGACATTATCTTCCTTATCATAGGAGCGATATTGTCTTTTTCATTATAGGTCGGTATGATGACTAAAGTCTTTTTCAAATTTCCCCTGTTGCTTAAAAGTCGTTTAAAATAACTTAATCCTTTGCTTTGTTGCAAATTTTTTCTGCTACAGATTTTCCTTTTTTTATACAATCCGGAATAGAAATGCCTTTGTACCAGTTGGATACAGCATAAATGCCATTGGCTTCCAGTTTCTCAAATTCTTGTCTTACCTCTTTTATCCTTCCATCATATTGTGGAAGAGCTTTTTCCCATCGGAAGCAGGTTTGAAG
>DATCKK010000020.1:0-1685 GCA_036562325.1 Cytophagaceae bacterium
GGTGGGGAAATGGCTCCAGAAAAGTTTTACTGGTACATGGATGGGAGTCTCATGCCGGTGATTTTTATAATTTTGTCCATCATCTTACAGCAACGGATTTCTCAGTGTTTGCCATGGATGCGCCGGCTCATGGCTGGTCAGGAGGGTCAACAACCAACATCATCGAATACAAGGAATTCCTTAAAGAGATGTTTTTACTTCATGGTAACTTTGATTATATCATCACACATTCTTTGGGGGGTATGGCAGTTGGATTCCTATTACAGGAAATGCCTCATGTTGCGCCGAACAAGCTTGTGTTTATAAGCCCTCCGTCTACTTTGACGGATGTTATCAGAGATTATTCAAATCTTTTGTGGATTCCCAAGAAAAATCAGGAATATCTGAGGCAACAAATTATGCAGCTTTCCGGAAGGGCCTTGGATGAATTTGATATGGCTTATTTAAGCCGATTCCTTGATCCGAAAAAAGTGATGATTGTACATGATGTGAAAGACCGGGTAGTTCCCATAAAGTATGCGGAAAGTATTCATAATGCTATCCCTGACGCTTTGTTTTTGGTTACTGAAAATTTCGGACACAACAAAACCATGCGTGACCCATTGGTAATCAATAAAGTTTTGGAATTTATTCGCAGAGAAGGGAACCAATTTTAAAAAAAAATAATTTAATTTAAAATATTAACTTTAGTCATTCGTCAACCTTAGTAATGAAAGACGCTTTATCCATACCGTTAGATTTGAATGCTCAAAGAAATGAAGCAATCAAAAATGCTTTTCAAAAGGATAAAAAGCGTTTATTTCAATTTATAAGAAAAAGAGTTCCCCAACCTTCCGACGCAGAAGACATCTTGCAGGATGTATTCTATCAGTTTTCCGAAAGTTTTAATGTAATGCAACCCATAGAACAGGTAAGTGCCTGGTTATTCAGGGTGGCAAGAAACAAAATTATCGACCGGTATAGAAAGCATAAGCCGGAATTGCTGGAAGATCAGAAAATAAAATCGGACGATAGTGATGAATACCTTCCTGCCGGAATTGCAGAACTTTTGTTTGATCCCAAAGATACGCCTGAGGAAATGTACATGGGTAAAGTAATCCGTGCGACATTGGCAGAGGCTTTGGAAGAATTGCCGGAAGAACAAAGCAGTGTCTTTGTACTTCATGAATTGGAAGGTAAGAGCTTTAAGGAAATAGCAGAGATGACTGGGGAGCCGGTAAATACTTTGATTTCCCGAAAGAGGTATGCAGTATTATATCTCAGAGAGAAATTGAAGGATCTTTACAGGGAGATGTCCAGTCACTAAACTATGGATGACATGAAAAAAAATTGGTTTTTAGTATGTTTCAGATGGTTGATATTTTTCATTATCGCAGTTGTAGTATTAAGCTTTGTGGTGATGAAACTCTGGAACTGGATACTTCCCGATCTTTTTGCCATAGCTCCATTAACTTATCCTAAAGCACTTGGATTGCTTGTACTTACCAGAATTTTATTTGGAAACTTCAAATCAGGACAAGGGCACTGTAGTCAATGTACTCATAATAAATATAATAAAGGCGGTAACTGGAAAAGGAAGTTTAAAGATAAACTCAAATCCATGACTCCTGAAGAACGTGAGCGGTTTAAAGAAAACTATTATAATAAGTGCGGAGGAGCTTGGGATAAAGATGAATGTTAGATAC
>DATCKK010000025.1:0-4218 GCA_036562325.1 Cytophagaceae bacterium
GTTCAAAAATAATTTGGATACTTCTGCCGACCTGCGGATATTTTCCAGCCTGTCTTCTTCAGAAAACCCTAAGTTATTATTTATTCCGGTCCTCAGATTGTCTCCATCGAGCAATTGGGTAAGATATCCCTGTTCGTGAAGCGTAGCTTCCAGTGATTTAGCTAATGTGCTTTTCCCGGAGCCGGAAAGGCCAACCATCCAAATGACAACAGATTTTTGCTTGAGCATGAGCTCTTTCTGCCCTCTGTTCAGTATTTTGTCGAAAATAGGATGTATGTTATTATTCAACTTAGTCTATTAGTTTAGAAGACAAAATTACTATAAATAGAATTAAATTAGAAGTTTTTCCCAAATTTATGTAACTTTGAAGAATATAATTTAAATCTGCGTAATGGAAGACTCGCACGCGAGAAGTTTGTGTAAGGGAATCTCCTGGAGAATTACCGGGACTCTGGATACTATTTTTGTTGCATTTTTTATCACAGGACATATTGGGAATGCTGTGACTATTGGGGTCACTGAAGTAATAACAAAAATACTTTTGTATTATGGGCATGAAAGACTATGGAATATTATCCGTTGGGGAAGAACGCAAAAAGGCCCTACAAATGCCCGAAGCCTGACAAAAGGAATTACCTGGAGAGTTGTAGGTACTATTGATACTATTTTCTTGTCCTATTTAATAACCGGGCAAACGGTTAATGCCTTTAAAATTGGGGGCACCGAATTGATTACTAAAGTTTTGTTGTACTATTTGCATGAAAGATTGTGGGCACTGATAAAGTGGGGCCGTGTATATAAAGATTCAGAAAAAGAAGAAGTTCTTGAAAAGCAATCTGTTAGTTAATAATCGAATTTTTAAATGGTTGAGTTGATAAAAGATATTGCCGTGAAAGCCGGCCAAAAAATACTGGAGATATATAATCGTGAAGACTTTTCAGGAATTGTAGATTTTAAGGCTGATAATTCACCTCTTACACTGGCTGATAAAGAGTCACATAATGTAATTGTCGCAGAACTGGAAAAAGCCTTTCCAGAAATACCTGTTTTGTCTGAAGAAGGTAAAGATATCCCTTATGAAGAAAGGAAGAACTGGACTAAGTTCTGGTGTGTAGATCCTTTGGATGGAACCAAGGAGTTTATAAAAAAGAATGGGGAGTTTACCGTAAATATTGCTTTAATAGAGAATAATACGCCTGTATTGGGGGTAATTTATGCCCCCGTTCCTAATATTTTATATTCCGGTGTTGTTTCAAAGGGTGCTCAAAAACAGGAAGGAACAGATATTAAGGATATTAGAGTTAATACCAAGCAGAAGGATTACGTGGCTGTAGGCAGCCGGTCACATGCTGCACCGGAAGAACAAAATTTTTTGAGTAAGCTTCCTGTTTCTGGATTGGTGTCTGTGGGAAGTTCACTGAAATTTTGCATGGTAGCTGAAGGAAAAGCGGATGTTTACTTCCGGTTTGGGCCAACCATGGAGTGGGATACTGCAGCAGGGCAAGCTATAGTTGAAGCAGCGGGTGGAAAAGTGCTGAATGAAAAGTTTCAGCCATTTACCTATAATAAAGAGTCTTTAAGGAACGGAAGTTTTTATTGTCTGGCGGAGGTGAATCTGGATCCGGTAGTGACTGAATAATTTGCAAGAATTACTTAGTCAGGTGCTTATCTTGCTTCAAAACTTAATTGAGTAAGAATTTTTTTAATCTTAAAAAGTTAATCTAAATAATAACAAGGCAGGGTTCGTTGTGGCTGCCTTGCGTGGAGAGTTTTGATGGCGATCTTTTGGATTACTTTTATACTTAACAAAAAGTAATATAAGTAAAGTCAACCCTCTTGTTACTAAATATCTAAAGCTTAACTAAGGTTCCATAGTAATTTACTTACACAAACTGCTAATGTCTCTCAATATCTTTTTCATAATCGGCGCCCAACGTTCAGGTACTTCTTATTTGAGACAAGTGCTCGATGAACATCCGCAAATTGAAATGGCCAAACCATTTCGGCCGGAGCCTAAATTTTTTATGAATGAGGTAAGTCCCGAAGATAAAGCTAACTACTTAAATACCTATTTCAGCAAGGAGGCCCAATGGAATAAAATACTCGGTGAAAAAAGTACCAGCTATCTGGAGTCTGTTGTGGCGGCAAAAGGAATCCGGCAATTATTCCCGCAGGCAAAAATTTTAGTATGTCTCAGAAATCCGGTAGAAAGAGCTATATCTAATTACTATTATTCTTATAGTAATGGTTTGGAAACCCGAACACTGGAAGAAGTATTTTTACAAAATGTTCCCGCACCTGTTGTTTCCGGAGTTTCGGTGTCTCCTTTTGACTATGTAAAAAGAGGGGAGTATGTAAACTATTTAAAAATATATGATAGTTATTTTAAGGAAGGCCTGGTAAAAGTACTTTTGTTTGAAGAGTTGATGGGTAATTTGAGTGCCATCCAGTCGGTTTATTCATTTCTTGGGGCAGAGGCAGGGTTTGTACCGAAATCATTGGATCAAAAAATAAATGAAGGGGTAAATAAATTGGAAATACCTCCAAAACTGGTGGAATTACTAAAAGCCCATTATCGGCCGTATAATCAGGAACTAATGAATGCTTACGGAATTGATACCGGTATTTGGAATTAAATTTGTCAATCGCTAATTTTCATACGATGTCAACCTTGCCTCATTTATTTTCTATAGTAATACCGGTTTATAACAGCACTTCTTCCCTGACAGAACTGGTGGACAGGATTGATAAGGTGTTTTCACAATTAGATGCGGCTTATGAAATCATTTTTGTAGATGATGGATCTTCTAATAAAGCTACCTGGCCGGTAATAGAAAAACTGGCGATGCAAAAACCATCCGTGAAAGGTGTTCAGCTTACAAGGAATTTCGGAAAGCCGGGGGCATTGATGTGTGGTTTGGAGCAGGCAGCAGGCGACTACATTATTACCATGGACGATGACCTTCAACATCTTCCAGAGGATCTTCCTGCTTTGATAGCCAAAAAGGAACATGATATAGTAATAGCTTATTTTAAAGATAAAAAGCACAGTTTTCAAAAACAGGTATTTAGTAAAATAAACAGTTGGTTCGAAGAGAAACTGATAGGTAAGCCCGCACATATAAAAAGCGGCCCCTTTAGATTATTAAAGAGAGAAATAGTTGCCAATATGCTTTCCGTAAAAACGGCCTATCCTTCTATATCTGCATTAATGTATTTTGTTAGTAAAGATGTGGTAATGGCTGAGGTGTCGCATGGAGAAAGGAAGTTTGATAAGTCGGGATTTACATTCAAAAAGATGTTGGGGACTTTTTCCAATTTGTTGATTAACAATTCCTCCTTCTTGTTACAGGTCATGGCAGGAATGGGAATAGGCATATCCACATTAAGTTTTATTATGGCAATAGCTTTCCTGATAAAAAAACTTACTGTAGGTACTACTGTTGCGGGTTGGGCCTCTTTAATGATTGTTATTTTATTCATTGGCGGATTGATTTTGTTTTCTTTAGGAGTCGTGGGGGAATATCTGATAAGGATTATTAATGGAGTAGAAAATAAGCCTTCCTACCTGATCCGTAAAAAAGTATAAGTGATGAGTGATATTAAAATTATCTGTTCAGAGGATGGTTCCCATACTTTGTATAATGCCCAATTGAAAGAAACCTACCATTCCACACATGGTGCCATGCAAGAGTCCATGCATGTTTTTATCAACGCAGGATTTAATGAAGTAGCTAAAACCAAAGAAAATGTGGTGGTTTTTGAAGTAGGTTACGGAACCGGATTGAACGCTCTTTTGGTACTGCGGGAAGCTATAGAAAAAAATATAAAAGTAAAGTTTTACTCTTTGGAGCCCTATCCTCTTTCTCAGGATATTATTTCACACCTTAATTATGCAGATAAGTTAGGGAAAGAGTATAAAGGCTATTTTGAACAGTTACATCAGTATAACTCCGGGGAGCCTAAAATTATTCATCCTAACTTTATATTAACTGTGTACAATAAAAAGCTGGAAGAGGTAGAAGATATACCATTGAAAGCTGATGTAGTATTTTTTGACGCTTTTGCGCCAAATAAACAGGAGGAAGTTTGGTTAATTGAAAATTTAATGAAAGCTCAAAATTTTTTAGTTGAGGAAGGTGTTTTTGTAACTTATTGTGCTAAAGGAGAATTGAAGAGAAATTTAAAAAATCTCCAAATGTCTGTTGAGTCTTTACC
>DATCKK010000031.1:0-13796 GCA_036562325.1 Cytophagaceae bacterium
GCTAGAGGTTCTCAGAGCCTAATCTCTCCCCTCTTCTGTATAAATCAATTACTTCCGTGAAGGTAATTGACTACAAACCTCAAAGTTAGTGCGGGAAGTTGGAAAAACAAAATTTTTAAAAATTAATGGTTGGGAAAAACCAAAAAACAGCGGATTTTATTTGATTGGGAGTTAAGTAAGCATTCTATTCATTACATGAAAATTAACTTTTGAAGCTGGTCCGGACGGAATACTGATTTTAGTTGATAGACATTATTTTAAATTGTTTAAATTGTAACTTAAATTAATCGTTTTCGTCCCGGAATTGTAAGCTTTAGTCTAGTATTATGAAAAATATTCTGATCATTCTTTTACTTTTTACAACCAGTGTTTATGCTCAGGTGCCCACAACATTTTATGCTATTGATAAAGACAGTACACCTGTAGCGATAGTTGTTGACGGGCTGTATAAATTTGTAGATAAAAATAACCGGTTTATTTATGAAGAGTCGTTTGACAGAATCTTTGATGACGATGACTTTGGTTTTGTGAAAGCAAAAAGCGGAGATCAGTACTACTACCTTCAGCCTAAAACATCTTTTATTTATAAATATCCCAAAGAGTTAAACTCGTTTTTTGAAGGCTCATACATTGTACAAACTTACTATTCGAAGGTTTTTTTAATAGAGTTGAATAAAAACTTTGTACTTGACTTTGAAAATCAGATTCATGCTCGTGTATGGTATACACAAAAAACAGGAAAGAAGTATACTTTAGTCAATGATTTTATTGAGGAATGTTGCGATAATTCCTATCCTGAAAAATTTAAGCAACTTCTTCATCATCCATTCAGGGACATTGCTTTCGATCAAATGTATCCTTTAGAAACAATGGATAATGTCGAAAACATATTTAAAGTTAAGAAAGATGGTAAATATGGGGTAATATCTTCATTAGGAAAATATATATTGAAGCCGGAGTTTACAAGTATTGATATTTCTTATTCCGATGAAGTTACCTTGCTTCATACCTATTTTCATACTACCAAAGATGGGCTGAAGGGAATTTATAATAGCAGGGGACAACTGGTACTGGAGCATAACTATAAAAAGTTTGGTAACAATTATTATGAACCTGAGTTTGCCACTGAAGGCGAAATGTTGGGATTCTTTCCTCTGGTAAAGAATAAAATCGGATACATCAATGTAAATGGCAAGTTGATCATCGAACCAAAATATGACCGGGTAGATGTATGCAACTTTAATGGTGAAGTGTTTAAGGAGGGTATCCCTTCTACAACAAGTGCATTGCCTTATGAAAAATGCACCTGGAACTATCCTTACAAAGTTTATTATCTGGGATTTGATGATAAAAAGAAAACAATCACTTTTATTTCTCCGGAAGGTCAGGAGTTAGGAACCTATAACTTCCAATATATATTTCACATTACTCCAAGTGGGCATATAATATCGGAATCAAATAAAGTTCTCTATGGGCTTCTCGGGCCCGGTGCATGTTTATACAAAGAGCCTGTCTATGATTATATTGATGTAGGTAAAAACACATTTATTCTTGTAAAAGAAGATAATAAAAGTGATGCAGCAAATGGAGGTACGCCGGAAGCTATAATTATTGACTCTGTAGGTAATCAAAAGTTTATTTTTGATTTTGAAGATGCCTGGTATTTGGGGGAAGAAAAAGAATATGTCATAGCCAGGATCAGAGGTGAAAAGTATGGCGTATTTGACCTGAATAATTCGGTAAAGGATCAGCTAAAATGGGTAGTGGCGCCTGAATACAATATGATACAAACACTGCATACTCAAAGAAAATATTTGATAGCCAATAAAGAAGGCAAATCCGGAATCATTGATGTTAGTAATACCATAAAGCTTCCGTTTGAGTACGAAGAAATAGCCAGGATAAACAACGACTATTTCAGTGTTAAAAAGGACAATGTAAAAGCGATATATGATTTTACTTTTAGGCCATGTTCGGATTTTATCTTTGACAAAGTAGTTATGTTAAGCTACTACGGGTACGATAAGAATGTTTTCCTGGTGCATAAGAATGGTAAAGTAGGAGTGTATGATGCCAGGGAAAAGAAGTTATTAATGGATTTTGTTCTTGATGAAAAGTATAATCTGATAGGCAACTTCGGAATGCTTTGTATAAGTCAGAACAACTTATTTGGATTAATGAATCCACAGTTTTCATGGGTTGTTCAGCCTCAATACAAAGACATAAAATACGATAAAGATCAGGGACGCTTTGTTTGTATTGATAAAAATGGCAATACCATCTATTTGGATAAGTCAGGAAATAAGATAGATGAATAATAACTGAAATAAGTTTTTACTTACTTTAGTTATACATGGCTAAAACATAATTTTATATTGTACCACAGGGAAGATACCAAGCTGTGGTACAACCAGTATTCGTTTACGTTCTATATCATACTTCTGTATAAGCGGGTTTTTTCTGTTGAAAATATTTTGGACATCCAGCGCGATTGTCTGGGAGAATTTTTTCCCGTCCATGCGATAACCAACCTTGAAGTCTACCCTTATATAAGCTTTAAACTGTTTTGAGAAAGCTTCATTTTCCAGATAGTAAGTTGTTCTGTAGATATTCGAAAAGTCAAGGTCTATAGGCGTATATCTTTTTCCCCCTGCCCAGGTGGCTTTGAAATCCATGGAAATAGTGTGATGGTCATTAAGCTTAAACTCTTTACCTGCCAGCCCGTTCAATACATAATTTCCGTTAAATGCCGTATTTCTTAAGACCTTGTCACTTCCTTTGTATTTTGAGTCAAACAATGAACTTGTAAATAGAAAATAATAGTTGTTGTTATAAAATTTTTCCAGTGTTAACTCCAGTCCATAGTTTCTTCCTGTTCCTTTGTTAACCATGTTTTTCCGTGTTACTACTTCAAAGTCTGCACCGGAGTTAAGCATAGAGAACGAACTTGGGTTTTCCTCTACCGGTACGCTGAAAATAGCCTGGTAATATGTTTCGACTTTTACTCTCAGGTCCTTGGAAAAAGAATAGTCATAGGCAAGAACAAACTGGTGGCTTTTGGTGAAGTCCAGGTTTTTATTGCTTTTATAATAACTGCCATCTGCTAAAGTATCTTCGCGAAAGTAAGCCTGGAAAGGCTGCAATTGGCTGTGTAGCCCATATCCCGCACTAAGAGACTGATTGGGTTTGAACTGGTATTTTATACCAGCCCTGGGTTCGAGAGCATTGGTGTTGTTAAAAGTAAAATGTTGATAGTGCAGGCCTGTTGTTAAAGCAAGTTTATCGTTGAACTTATGTTGCCATATACCAAAAGCATGAAGCAGGCCGGTAGTCCCTTCAAAGTCCCGTAGTTTTTGAAACCGGTTTACGGGCCTTATGTATACACTGTCAATTAAATCAAATTGGAAGATGTGTCCATACATTCCGGCCGATATAGTGTTTTTGGCGCTGAACTTCTTATTGAGTGTATAGCTTAAGGTATATTTAATTTGAGTAAACCTGTTTCGATAATTGGGGAAAGGATCTATATCCATAAATTTTCCCAGGCTGTCTCTCACAATGGAATCATTTTTTACCACCATATAATTGCCTGAAACAGCAACGCCAATTTTTGAAGAGGTAGTGGTATTGATAAAGTATAAATGATTAACACCAAGTACTCCTACTCCGGAAGTATAGTAAGTATTGTCGCCGGGATCGCTGAAAAGGTCAGTTGTGTCCACTTTTTTACCTTCTATGGATACCGTGCTTATTCCACCTATACCAAACACCGAAAGCTTTCCTTTGCTGGAAGTGGGAATGTCAAGCTTAAAAGAAACATCCTGATAGTCCGGAACAGAGCTGGTTCCGAAGCTAATGCCTAAAGCTTTGAATACATCTAAAGTAGAGTATCTGTAATTTACTAAAAAAGAGGAACGATGATTTTTGCTCAACGGCCCTTCGGCTCCTGCCTCTATACCGTTAAAGCCTATCTGCCCCATAAATTCATATTTATCCTTGTTCCCTTTTCGCATTTGCAGGTCAAATACACCAGCCAGTGCATTTCCATATTGGCCGGGGAATGCACCGGTCATAAAATCTGAATTGGCAAGGGTATTATTATTGAGAATACTTATGGGCCCACCGGTAGTTCCAAAGGAACCAAAATGGTTGGGGTTGGGTATATCAATGCCTTCCAGCCTCCATAAAACACCCAGAGGTGAATTACCGCGGATGATGATATCATTTCTTGAATCGCTCGATCCGGCTACACCGGCAAAGTTCTTCGCCATCCTTGCCGGGTCATTCATGCTACCGGCATACCGGCTTGTTTCTTCGATGGAAAACGAGCGGGTACTGACTACAGACATTTCATTGTTGGACTGGGTTTTATCTTTTTCGCCAATGATTACTACTTCTTTGCCGCTTAGCACCAACTCTTCGAGCTCAATAGTCAACACTACTTCTTTGCCGGCAGTAACGAGAACGTTGGGCAGGAATACATCCTTGTAGCCAATATAGTTTACTTTAATATCATGCCTTCCAATAGGAACGGTAAATCTGAACTCCCCTTCTTCATCTGTGGTGGTTCCCTTTACGGGATTGACTGAGGTGACAGCAACAACAGCTCCAATGATCGGATATTTTGATTGTTTGTCTATTACTTTTCCTTTAATAGTTTGTGTTGTTTCGGCAGGTTGGGCTATTGCCTGCAGGGAAAAAAACAACAATATTATTAGTAAAAATCTGGGTGTCATCTGATTAATATTTTAAAGCTTAAAATAAAGCGGTGCTGCTAAAAAATAAAATAGGGGAAGCGGAAAATTTTATTGCTGAAATGTAATAAAAATCAGCTTTTTGAAGCTTACCTGGCACTGATATTGAGGTATTAATAACTAAAGATGGATATTATGATCGCATTTCTCGTATTGGCTCTGCTCTGCTTCCTTTTGGTCAAACTGATAGCTAAAGGATATAGTGAATCTACAAAAGATTAAGTGAAGGATTTTGATTTTAGAATTGCTCCTTTATTTTTTTAATATTCACGATTTAATTACTATTGTCTTATATCAAAAGAAAAATTAGTATTTAAGCCTCCTGCTATATTTACAAACAAGCCTTACCTGTTTAGTTAATGATGTACTTCGGTGGCCGGCACTTTATGGAAGAGTTGGGTAAAATATTTTACTCCTTTTGAGTCGACAGCTATGCCAATACCGGTTACATTATAATCACCTTCAATGTTCTTTTTATGTCCGGGGCTATTCAGCCAGCTGTTAACAACTGCTTTAGCCGAAGTGTAGCCATAGGCTATATTTTCCGCTGATCCGCCGGAGGCGCCTAATATGGTTCTTATCGTACTTACTCTTTCAGAAAATCCCTCATGAGTAAGGACCTGGTGGTTGGCCATGAAACTGCTGTGGGCTTTGGCCGCTGCAAAAAGCTCATACCTGAATTCCAGAGGAGCTTTGCCAATGGATCTTCGATGGTTGTTTATTAAATGCTGAATTTCTTTTTCAAGCTCATCTCGGAAAATATGGCTGGTATCTCCTTCAGTATCTGTATCGGAGGTAATTTCAGAATGGTAAACCGCAGGTATGTCAATAGGTTCGGCGATCTGAGCTTCTGACTTATCGGAATACCCGTCAGGATAGGCTCCTTCTGATTGTTTCTGGCAGGAGGAAAGAAACTGGAAGCTCAATAAAATAACTGCAAGAAAATAATGAATTTGCTTCATGCCGGTTGAATGTTGCAAAGTTGTTTAGTAATCAAATAAAGAATAGAGTGATATTAGTATTGATGACTTAGCAACGATCAATGCCTGGTTTCCTTGTAGCTATAAATAATATTTTTTTTATAGTATCAATGAGATTGATGATGAGGGTATAATCGCATAGGGAAGGTTTTCAAGCGCAATAAATATTGCTGTCACCCATTTAGGGAATTGATTATATATCTGTTACCCCGGACGTAATGCGCAAAAATGACCGGGTGTTTTATGTAGCTGTTTTTTTCTCTTAAAGATATTTTCTTAAGTAAAATTATTTCTTTTACCTATTTTTAATTACTATTAATTGCGTAAAACATCGCCACAAAAATATCTGACCCTATGAATTTATTTAAAACATTTGCTTTTGCACAGCTATTTGTCCTCCTGGTTGTTACTCAAAACTCATTTGCTCAGTCTGATACCATAAAAGTTGATGGGCCTGTTTACTTTGTTCCAGACCTTACTGAGTGGAAAAAGTCCGGAAACTTTAGTTTTCAGCATAACAGCATTCCGGATTTGTTTTTTTCCATTCAAAAAGCCGTATTATCTCCCGGGCAAAAAGGCCTTTCAACAGATGAGTTTATAGTGCATTCTCTAAATACCATCAGGCGTGCAGGATACGAAGACCTTACTGTTTCCGAGGTGCGTGACCATGGAAGTTTTAAGTACTTTATATTTTCCTACAATCAGAATCTGAAAAGAGACCGGGTGTACAGTATTTTATCTTCTCATAAAGAATTTAAAGACATCCAGATAATTGTGGGGGGTAAAAATATGAGTGAGGAAGTACTTATTGATTATTTTACCAAGATAGAGCAACGAGTAATTCAAAAATAGATATGGCTATGAATAGCGAGGGGGTATACTCCTTCGCTATTCATAACACAACCTGTAAATTATTTTTTACTATTGATCCATTTCTCAACGTTCTCCTCTAATATATCCAATGGAAGTGCGCCATATTTGAGGACGGTTTCGTGAAACTCCCGGATATCAAACTTTTCTTTTAACCTTTCTTTTGCCATTTCCCTTAGCTGAAGTATTTTATACATTCCTACTTTGTAGGCTGTTGCCTGAGAAGGCATTACAATGTATCGGTCGATTTCTCTTACACAGTCTACCTCGTTATTGGGAGTATTTTGCATTAAATATTCTGTTGCCTGTTGTCGGGTCCATTTCTTATAGTGAATTCCTACATCCACCACCAGCCGACATGCCCGTAGCAGCTCCATGGATAGCCTTCCAAAGTCAGAATACGGATCTTTATAAAAGCCCATTTCCTTAGGGGTTAGCTCACTGTATAAGCCCCAGCCTTCAATATATGCCGTATAAAAACCAAACTTTCTGAACTTAGGAATATTTTCCAACTCCTGAGCAATGGAGAGTTGCATGTGATGGCCCGGAATAGCTTCATGGTAGGCTAAGGCTTCCATTTCGTAAGTAGGCATGGCGCCCATATCATACAGGTTGGCATAATAAGTGCCCGGCCTGGAGCCGTCCGGAGCAGGTGGCTGGTAAAAGGCTCCGGCAGTAGATTTCTCTCTGAATGGCTCTACTGCTTTTACAACCAACGCGGCTTTGGGTTTGGTGATAAAAAGATCATCCAGTTTAGCACGCATAGAATCAATGATGGCATTGGCTTTGGCCAGATAGGCTTTTTTGCCGCTGGAGTCATTGCTATAGTAAAACTGTTTATCTTCTCTCATGAACTTAAAAAACTCCTGCAGGTCATCGCTTGGGAAGTTTACCTGTTTCATAATGCCTCGCATTTCATTATGAATTCGTTCTACCTCGCTTATGCCCAGATCATAAACTTCGTCGGGCGTCATATTGGTGGTAGTGGTTTTTTGAAGCGCACTTTCATAAAACTTGTTCCCGTCAGGAAATTTCCAAACGCCATCGTCGGTGGTGGCTTTTTTCTCTAAATCTTTCAGGTAGTTGATCAGTTTATTGTAAGCTGGTAAAAAGTGGTTAGTCAATGCAGCTTCCGCTTTATATAACAATTCATTTTTAACAGAAGCATCCAGTTCTAAGGCATTTACTTTAGCAGAAAAATCTTCCCATAGAGTGTTTTTTTGATTGGATTTCTCAAAGGGAGCGCCTTTCAGGACATTCTTACAATCATCCAACACTTTTTCAAAAACAAACTTGGGAGGTATAATGCCCTTATCTGCTCTTACTTCTATGTTTTTTATAAGCTGGTCAAATAGCGGGCCTGTCTTTTCAATTCTGGAAATGTAAGCAAGAGCATCTGTAGTGTCGGTAATCTGGTGAATATTGATAAGGAATCCTGGGATGTCTGAATGTAGCCCGAACATCTGATTTACCGGATAGTCGTGATACCTCCATTTAAAATTTTCTATTTCTCTTTGTCCGTCGTATTCGAATAAGCGGTAACTAAGCTTGGCCTGTTCATCGAGTTTATTGAAATCAATTTCTTTAAGCTTTATCAGGTTTGCTTTTAAGATTTCAATTTCTTTTTCTCTATGTTCATCCGAGATATCGTTCCACTTGTCCTGATCTTTTTTAATGCCCAGGTAAGACTGGTCCATGGGATGTCTGTCTACATATTCATCAAATACCTGGTCAAAGAACCGATTGGCCTTCTCAGTTTCTTGTTGTATTTCTTCGGCGGTATAGTTGTTGTCTTTCACTTGTGGTTGACAGGAATAAAGTACTATGGAAAGTGCTGCAATGGCACAAAGTATTTTTCTTATAAATGACATGTAATGCATTTGTCTAATCCGAATGTGTTTATTCTGTTTGAAATAATTAAAACTTTAAAAAACGGATAATTGCTTTATATAACTTAAAGTTATCAAAAGTATTTAAAAATTCCATTGTTCATTCAGTTCTCCTATTTTTATTCCTGACTCAAAGGTTTTCTATTTTAAATAAAAAAGACGAATGAACCTTTCAGTTTATAATAAGAGCTGAATTATGTAAAATGTTATTATAATGATTGTCTGGCTAAATATCTACAATCATTTTCTCCCAGTTTTTTTCTTCGTACTTTTTACTCTTCTTCTGGAAGGCTTCTAACTTATCTTTAACTTTATTCTTAAAGCTCCAGCAGGTGTTTTTACTTATGGACAGCAGGTTGCAGAGCTCTTCAATGGTATGGCTGGTATCGTTGTTACAGGTGATGTAAAATAAATAGAAGGCTTTGTTAATGGGAAAGCGTACACCGTGAAATATGGTATAGGCAGTAACAGACTCTGCATAGCCACATTTGGTACATTTTCTCAGGAATGGATTTTTACTGTTGATATACTTTGCGTTTTTACACTTTCTGCATTCGAAGTGTTCGCCCCATTTAAGATCTTCTAAAAACTGATAACAACTGTTTTCATTGGGAAAGATGGTACTGAAGTCTTCAAAGGAAACTTTCTTGTCAAATATTCTTGCTTTGATGGCTTCTTTCACATCTTTAACCAATTTCCAATTATGTAGGTCCAACTTCACATTCATCTCATTTACCTGTTCGGTCAGCTCCTTCAGTTTTTGATTGGCTTCCTCCAGTTGCTGATTTTTAGAAGTTAACTGTATGGTTCTTTCTCTTACTTTTTGTTCCAGTTCGCGGTTTACTTTTTCTTTCAGAAGATTTTTCTCCTCCAGCTCTCTGTTAATTTTTTCCTGTAAGATTTTCTTTTCTTCCAGTTGGCGGATAATCTCATTTTGACTATCTTCTTTCTCTTTGTTGAGCAGTCTCATACGGTCTGCCAGGGCTAGCGAGAACACCATTATTTCAGCAACCAGTCCGTAATATAAGCTGTATACGGTTAAGAAATTGGGCTCCAGAATCAGGTTGAGCCTTAATACGATAATTGCTACACTTACTAATATAAAACTGGAACCTATAATAAAATACCTGGAAGACTTGCGGCCCTTGATCAGCGTATAGATGGCAACTATATAGATCAATAAAAAGGGAATAAAGAATACTTCTCTGATAGCAATCATGGCAGGGAACCACAGCTGCGTTAAATATAAGATTAGACAGGCTACTACGGTAGAAATAACAAATTTATTCAATGTTTTAAAGTACTTGCCCAATTCAAGGAAACTTAATGAATAAACAGAGTAAGCAATCATTAACAGCACCGGAGAGTAAAAGCCAATCAGGGGGTTAAGCTCAGGGTGCGAGGGCCACAGATATTGTAGGCCTACCCTGTCCTCTGCCAGTGTAAACAATATCCCGCTCAGTACATACAGTACGTAGTACAGATAAACTTTCTTTCTTGATGTCAATGAGAGAAGTATGTTGTAAATGGCCATTAACACCAGCATTCCATAGAAGCTGCCTAACAGGAAATATTCATTGGCCGAATAGTAGACAAAGTAGTTGTTGGATTTTATTCTGAAGTCAAAGCCGGTGAAGTTGTTTGATTTAACTTTTACATAATAAGTTTTGGTTTCATTGAACTTACCTACCGGCAAATCGAAAGCTATATTTTTATTTAGATATTCCCGCTTCGAAAAGGGGAGCAGCTCCCCGGCATGTTTTACTATGTACTTATTGTCATTTAATGGGACATATAGTTCCAGGTTTTCAGTGTTGGCAGAGTACGTCTCAAAAAGATACCCTCTGTCTTCTCTGGACTGGTTTTTTATCCGGAAGCGTATCCAATAAGTGGCGCTTCGGTCCTGATTGTTATTGATTATTTGTAACTTATCGTGAAACGGGTGGTTTTGAATATCCGGGAAAGTATATTTCCCCTCCTTGTCCAGAATTACATCTATATAGTTTTGCTCCAAAACATACTCTTTGTAAAGCGTGCTTTCTTCTAAAATCAATGTATCACCGGCGATAGCGGATATGCTTTGCAAAAGGAAGGCAATCAGAAAGAGGCGGGAAACTTTTCTCATGATATTGCATTTACTGACTAAATTGAAAAATAACCCCTTTGAAAAAAAATACAAGAATGTGAGATATAATTGCGCTTTTTGATGCATAAAACTATTTTATACCATGCGAATTTGTCCCAGTATAATACCATTGATAAGTGCCCTAAAATTGTCTCAGATACAATATTTACATTTTTCTATACTTGTTGAATTCCCAATTACGTTCACTGGTTTAAACTAAGACCATACTAACCATTTCTCTCCAATCACATCCATGAGCAACCCTTACATTTCCTTGCTGAAAATCTGCTGGAAATACGCTAAAAATCTGAAGGCCCGGTATGTACTTATATACAGCATGTTTATTTGTGCCAACATGGTGGTAGCCATGAACCCTCTGCTATATGGATGGTTTATAGAAGGTTTGCAAAATGACACGGTGGAAGTTCTGAAGAATTCATGGATTTATGCAGGCACTTACCTGGGCCTTAAGCTTTTGGAATGGGCCTTTCATGGTCCGGCAAGGGTAATGGAGAGACAGCTCGCGTTTTCAATTAGTAAAAACTTTCTTGAAGACCATTACCACAAAGTATTGCACATGCCTGTCAAATGGCATCAGGATAACCATAGTGGTTCCACTATTAACAGATTGAGAAAGGGTTATGAAGCGTTAAAGGATTTTTTTCAGAATGGCTTTGTCTCGCTGCATGCTCTTGGAAAGTTTGTTTTTTCGTTTGCGGCCATGATTTATTTTTCTCCAGTGTTTGGTTCTGTGGCTGTGCTAATTGGAATTTTTACCATTTGGGTAATACTTCAGTTCGATAAACCTTTTATCAAATCAATAAGGGATATGAATGAAAGGGAACACGTGGTGTCTTCTACCTTGTTTGACAGCCTTTCCAATATTATCACGGTTATAACGCTGCGGTTGGAAAAACGAATGGAGGTGAGCTTTATGCGTAAGGTAATGAAGGTCTTGCCGTCTTTCAGAAGAAATGTAGTTATTAATGAATGGAAATGGTTTACGGCTCAAATGCTCATCGCCTTGATTTATGCAATCATTGTAGTTGGTTATGTGTATCAGAACTGGTCACCGGGCACTTTGTTCATGATTGGAGGGCTGGTTACCTTAATTGGATATATCAATCAGTTTACCAGTGTGTTTAATGATATTGCCAGTCAATATACCAAAATATTGCAATACCATACCGATGTGAAAGCAGCAGGCGCTATTTCGGAAGTGTATAGTAGATATCACCGCCCTGAGGCGAATTGTGCATTCCCGGCCGATTGGAAATCTTTAACGATAACGAACCTGAGTTTTTCAAGAGGAAAAGACGAGTCCGAAGGCTTTACCGGATTGAAAAAGCTGAACTTAAAGTTTACCAAAGGACAACGGATTGCCATTATTGGCGAAAGTGGTTGCGGAAAAAGTACCTTACTTGCTTTGCTGAGAGGCCTTTATCTTCCGGAAAAAGGCGTGGAAGTAAAGATAGATCAGCGGGTTGAATTTCCGTTTGAAAGTATTTCCAATACCGTTACCCTCTTTCCTCAGGAGCCTGAGATATTTGAAAACACTATATGGTACAATATTACGCTAGGGCTTCCATTTACCAAAGAGGAAGTTATGGAAGTATGCGATATAGCCCGTTTCTCAGAAGTGTTAAAACAACTGCCCAAAGGACTTGATACACATATCAAAGAAAAAGGAGTAAACCTGTCGGGAGGCCAAAAACAAAGGCTGGCGCTGGCAAGAGGGATTCTGGCAGCCAAAGGCAGTAACATTGTATTAATGGATGAACCAACCAGCAGTGTGGACCCGCGGGCGGAAGTATTCATCTACGACAAAATTTTTGAAGCTTTTTCCGATAAGTTGATAATTTCCAGTTTGCATCGACTTCATTTATTGGTAAAATTTGATTATGTGTATATTATGAAAAATGGGGTTATAGTGGATGAAGGCTCCTGTGAAAATCTGAAAACCCGCAGTAGTATATTTCAGGAAATGTGGCAACATCAGAAAGTGGACAATAAATTAACACCTTCCCCCTGACCTTTGTTATACACTTAATTTTAAAAAATATATCAATCTGGTTGGCTGGAGATGATAAGTATAAATAATAATATAATTATTCCTAAATTCACAAAACCATTAAAGCCTTATCAGGTAAAATCATAATCCATTGGGTGAACAACATGTATTTGTCAATTATTAATAATAAATCACTTAATAGTTACTTCGCGGTTATTATCGTCTTTTGGCTGGTAGCATCCTCTCTGGTAATGTATTTAGGTTACCACCAAAGTTTTCTGGTACTTAATCAGTACCACAATCCTTATCTTGATTATATAGTCCCGCACCTCACTCATTTCGGAGATTCCCTGATACTGGCTTCGCTATTCCTGATGTTATTGTCGTACCGGGAGAGTGCCATGGCATTTACTATAGTTGCCTCCATTATTATAAGTGGCCTTATATTGCTGAGCCTTAAATACCTGGTCTTTACGGATTGGCACAGGCCCTTGAAAGTATTGGGCGAAGAAGCGGGCATCCATTATATTAAAGGGCATGTAGAGTACTATAATACTTTCCCATCCGGGCATACTACTACTATATTCAGCGCCTTTCTTTTGGTCGCTTCGCTATTTAATAATAAGATAATACAGGTATTGGTTGCCATTGCAGCCATAGTATGTGCTTATACAAGAGTGTATCTTGGTGCGCACTTTCTGGGCGATGTATTGGCAGGTAGCATCCTTGGAACATCAGTGGCCATGCTTTGTCTTCACTATGTATATCCCTGGATAGCCGGCAAATTGCAATACAAAGAAAATGCGGCAAAAAAGAAGATAAGCCTGATAGCAACGATAATTGGTATAATTGGCTTTTTGATTGGTATTACCAGCAGGTATTTATTTTAATGGCCACCATTGAACGTATTTATGTTTATTACTTCCTTTAGGATAAGACGATAATCAATGGCTTATGAAGAACGATCTTCAAAACTTATATGAGTGGTTCCCGCAAGAGTTACAATTAGTAGCAACTACCAGTTATGCAGAGCGATTGGCAGCGTATTTGCGTCTGACATATATTCCCGAAGCGAAAGAAGGTAATGTCTGCTTTGTCAATAATAATGAAGATTTGAGAGACGAGTTTAAACAAACTTTTACTTACCGCGATTTATCAGCTTATTTG
>DATCKK010000659.1:0-9269 GCA_036562325.1 Cytophagaceae bacterium
GTATATATAGTATACGAACCATCAGTAGTATTGAAATAGATTAATCCGTTCCCCATGGTTCCCAGCCAAAGATCTCCGTTTTTATCTTCTACCAGGTCCACAATCATGTTAAGGTCTATTGCTTCTTCATTACCCGAATTTTTGAAAACATAATTTTTAAATGTGTTTGTAGACAGGTCATATTTGCATAAACCACTGAAGGTTGCCAGCCATAAAGTATTCTCTTTGTCAACCAAAAAGGTTTGTACCCAGTTAGAAGCGATATTGGTTATATCGTTACCGAGATAGGAAAAAGTTTCATTTTTTTTGTCCAGTAAAGTTATACCATTTCCATACCCTGTAATCCACATTTTTTTATCGTACTCATAAATGTCTTTGTTTAAATCGCTGAGTAATGAGTTGGGAGATTTGGGGGTGGCACGATAAGCTTTGAACAAGTCTTTGGCAGGATCGTATTTGCATACTCCCCCACCGTAAGTAGTTAGCCATATAAGGCCTTCACTATCTTCCCTTATGGAAATGATTACATTAGAGGTTAGTCCTTTTTCTCCTTCTTTGTAGTTAATAAAATATTCGGTTCCTGCTCGTTTTTTATAAACTCCTCCGCCGTCGGTTGCCAGCCATAGATTGCCTTTGCTGTCTTTTAAAAACCGGGTAACCATACCTTTGGTAATACCATTGGTCGCATTAGGTGAATTTTTTATCAGTTTAAAAAGATTGGTGGTAGGGTTAGAAAAATAGATACCATTAAGAAATGTACCAACCCATAAATCTCCTTTAGGCGCTTTGTACAGACAAGCTATGTTAGGAGTAGGAATACTGTTTTGATAATGGTAGAATTCACTGGTAGCATAGTCAAAGAGGTCAATACCGCCACCATCAATACTTACCAGATATTGATTATCTTTATAAAGAAGGATATCACCGATATTGTTGCCATTAATGGATTTACTGTCTGCCGGATTGTGCAGGTATTGTTTAAACTCTCCTTTAGAGTTGATTAATTTCAATCCATGGGAAGAACATAGCCAGATATTGTTCATGCTATCTTTAAGCATGGAGTTGATCTCATATCCCTGGCCATATTCAGGCCGGAAGTCAATATATTTTTTAGTATTGCAGTTAAATTTAAATAACCCGTCCCTGCTACCAATCAACAGCATGGAGTCTGACTCTAACTGAATAGATTTAAAACTGATAAGAGAGCCATTATAAATATTAGGATAATTGACAGGAGGTTGATCCAGGCTGGAGATGTGAAACAAGCCTTCGTCTCTGGTAAGCACCCAGAAGTTTCCATTTTTATCCTCAACCATGCCTTCCATATCACCTGCAAGTCGCTTAAGGGCAGGGTATTTATTATTTCGATAATTATAAAAGATGTCTAACTCTGCATCGTATATGTTTAATCCATTAGAGGTGAGTACCCAAAAGGTGTTTTTACTGTCAATGAAAAGTGCTTTGATATTCCGGTTGCTTATAGAAAAAGTGTCTGTCGGGTCTTTGCGGTAAACGGTAAAATTGTATCCGTTGTATTTGTTAAGCCCATCTTCGCTGGCAAACCACATGTAGCCCATTTTGTCTTCAATTATACTTCGAACCGTATTTTCGGAGAGTCCATCGGATACTGAAAGTGAATGGAATAACAGGTCAGGCCTCTGTGCGGTGGAGAAGCATGGTAGCAGAAATAAAATTAACCATAGTAAGTTTTTAGGCATTACTTTTCTTTAAAACATCCTGATTAAACGGATATTAGCTTTAAAAAGATATTTAAAATATTTTTCTCTTTTGATACTCAAATTATTAAATCAGAGTTTAAACAGATAACTTAATATCCGATTTAGAACCAGTTTTTTAATACGGTTTTAATAAGTACGAAGGATTTCTTGAATAGTTAAAGTGTTTCAGTGGATTAGGAGAGTTTATTTTATTGAAACCTGCTATTTTTAAATCAAGTTTAATGTACTATAAATTTCAATAGAATAGAAAAATTTAGATTCAACGATGGAAAATATTAAACCCGGTGATTTTGTAAAGTTAAATGGCCAGGAGGCCATTGCAGAAGTATTAGCCATTAAGGGTAATGATCTGGAAATTGCTATGGGGCAGATGAAAATGACGGTAAAAAAGAATAAGGTAACCTTGGCAGAACCTCCGGAAGAAGAGGAATATGAGGAAGAATCTATTGGATTTTCCGGGGTAGATACGAAAGAAAAGCTGCTCCATTTTAAATTTGAGCTGGATGTGAGAGGGAAAATGAAAGACGAGGTGATTACAGAGCTTAGCAATTGGGTAGATGATGCTATTTTGTTAGGAGTGAAAGAAGCAAGTATATTTCATGGCCGGGGAACCGGGGTATTGAAAGACACAGTAAGATCCTTTTTGCGAAAATACAAGGAAGTGGAGAGTGTCGCGGATGCACCTAAAGACAGAGGAGGAGATAACATGACGATTGTTAAGTTTAAGGAAAAGTAGGTTTAAAAATCTTAATCTACATTGGATTTCAAAAAAAACGCAATTATCAACCCTTAAATATCAAATAAATTCCCAAATGTACCTTCAGAGGGGCAATTGGGAGTTTGAGGGTTTTTAGAAATTGAAATTGGTTTGTTTTTTTGTGGTATTAGTGAAAAAAATCTCATGGCTTAAAATAAACAAATAGTTATCGAGAATTCTTATTATCTTTGTAGCCATCAGGTTGAGTTTTTTGAATTTATTTGCCTGAAATTCTGTTAATAAGAAGATTCGTTCTTTAACATATTGGGGCCGACCGGAATTGACAGGTTGCGTGATGACGTGTGTAAGCATGCAGGCTCATGGAATGAGAGCCTTGAAAGATAGTTCCGAACAATAATTGGCGAAGAATCTTACGCCATGGCTGCTTAATCTGACGGAATGTTAGGTTAGCTTATCCCGATATTAGATTATTGGGAGGCCATCGTCTCTCAGTGCTTTTGTTTTGCGGGTACTGAATACGGGACGTCGATCAGTAAAACTAGTTAGTACGATGTTACTAAGTACTGGCGAAATTTAAGTAACTAAGGTAAAATTTGGTTGTTTACTACCTGGTTTTACCCGACAATTAAAGTAAACTAAGCATGTAGAAGGCACGATTATTATCTTCTCTGGACCAGGGTTCGAATCCCTGCGGCTCCACTAATGGGAGAGTGAGAAAGAGAGTGGAGAGCGAAATCACTCTTTCTCGCTCTGTTTTTAAAAAGAAATGTTTTTTTCCACTACATTTATTACTCCAACCGATTGCTATTTTTATGTTTTATACTTAACACTTGAGTTTACAAATAAGCCTAAGTTTTATTGGTTAATCAAAACCTAGTCATCTATTTTTTTCATTCCCCCCTGAGGTGCTGCTTTTGAATGCGCTGTTATTATGATTTCCTTCAATCAGAAAATCCTTGTTTAGTATAGAGGTATATGCATCGATAGCCTATACTAGTTATTACATGATTATTGTAAAGTAGTTTTTGACTCTATTTCTTAAGTAGAGAAAATATCCAAATTTGGTAAAGAATATTGAAGTTGTAAGACCTGAACAAGTATGGGTAAGTGATATTACATACATTAAAACAGATAGCGGCTATAGCTATTAAGTTTAATTACAGATGTTTATTCCAAAAAAATAATGGGATATGAGATGTCTAATAATTTGAGTGTAGAAGATCCATTGAAAACATTAACAATGGCCCTAAGCAATAGAAAATACAATCATAAGTTAATACACCATAGCGGCCGAGGCCTGCAATATTGTTCTTCAGAATACATTATTCCATTAACTCTTTCAGCGCATTGTCATATAGATCACCATTCTCCGTCATACTTATGGTTTATACCATTTTATTTGAGTTAAGTATATTTACTATATTAGGTAATACAAAGTAGGTTTAATACTAAATTGAATATGTTTTGTTAAAATTGAATGTGACAAAGTAGAGAGAATATTTGGTATAATTATTATGAAAGTAAATTGGTCTTCTGCATTAAAACCTTTAATCAATAAATACAAAGAGAAAAAACATCCTTTGGAATATAAGGGCTTTATCAGCTTGTGGTAATGGTAATCCTTTCTGCTCAGGATTCTGACAGGAACATCAATAAACTAGCTCCTGACTTTTTTGAGGCTTTTCCGGATATGGCGGCATTGTCTAAGGCCGATGAAGAGTCATTGTCCCCTTTAATAAGTAAGGCCCGTAATTTTAGAAATAAAGCTAAATGGCTTTTGCAGCTTGCTACAACTATAAAGTCAGATGACAAAATACCTTTAACAATGGAAGAGTTAACTAAACTTCCAGGTATTGGCCGTAAATCAGCTAATGTGATAATGCGGGAGGCAGGTGTTAAAGCAGAAGGTGTAATTGTGGATCTTCATGTTGTGCGTGTGGCCCCTCGTTTAGGTATTTCTTCAGAGAAAGATCCCAAGAAAATTGAAAAAGATATTATGGATGCTGTGCCGCAAAAAGATTGGGGAGAAGTAGGAATGGCGATTTCGTTTTTAGGAAGGGAGACATGTAGGCCCAAAAATCCAAAACATGAAGAGTGTGTAGTAAAGGAGTATTGTGCTTATTATAAGGCCAGTCAATAAGAAGAAGCAGAAAGAGGGAGGAGAGTGAAAGCTCTCTTTCTATGTGCTTTAATAATTAGCAAGTTATAAGAAGCGGCTTAATAAAAGGATAGCTTCTGCTCTCTTTCTTCGTTCTATTTTTTATTTTTGCGAAAAAAATAAAAATTTTATGCTTACTCATCATGTATTATTTTGGCTGAAGCCGGAGACAACTGAAGAACAGAAAAAGGCTTTTCGAAAGGGCCTGGAATCGTTGGCGAAGATTGATTACCTGAAAGCATTTTATGTTGGCACTCCTGCCCCCATAAGCCGTCCTGTAGTAGATACTACCTATACTTTCTCTTTATTAATTGTATTTGAAGATATGGCCGGCCATGATGCATATCAGGTAGACCCTATCCACAAAGCTTTTTTAGACGAGTTTAGAGTTTTCTTTGAGAAAGTAGTTATCTACGACTCGCATTAACAGAAAAATTTGATTACCTATATACATTGAAAAGCCCCGTTAACTTGTTAATGGGGCTTTTCAATGTATAACTTTCGTTGGATAATAGAGCCTGCAATATCTTTTGTGGCCTACTTAATTATAAATTCCTTTTTTTACTTTCAATCGCAATGAATTCAGGTAAATAATTAGGCGTACAACCTTTTGATACTTTTTCGTTTTTATATTTATAGAGTCCTGTCCTCTTGCCAACTTCGATACAGCGTGTTCGACACTTTGGGGCAAATACTCCAATCCAGCCTGCGGCGAAATTCATGGCCCATTGTACTTCTGGTTCTTCGTTTCCTATTGTTTTTCAATGGCAGATAGTAACTCTTCAGTGTTGGGCGGTGGTGTTTGTCCCAGCCTCGCAAACGAGCCTGATAATACCAAAAGGATCTTCTTTGAAGTGTGGAAGGGCTGTTTGCCCATGACTCCATTAGCCCTATAGTTTTCTTGTCTTTAGAAAGTTGGTTTGCTATCAGCCATTCCATTAATTGATTTCGCTCATTAAAGGAATGTGACTGTATGTCTCGGTCAAGTTTATTAAATAGATCTTGAGAAAGAAGTTTGTTATCCATGATCAATATGGCCAATTGTCGGGGCAAAAACTCTCCGGTAGACCAAAGCTCCATAGCTAATTCGTGATCTTTTTTGATATCCTTAGCAATTTTCCTTAAATCACCCAGCTTGGTTTTGCTATTAATTTGGCTCAATATGGCTTCTGCTTTTGAAGAGCGTTTCATATCAATCTTTTTGTATGTTTAATCTGGAAGACAAATAATTCTGATTTTAAGCAATTTGTTTTGATAGTTTTTTGCGGATTATTTGAAATCTTTTACTAATATAAATAAAAGGGGCACAATACCTACTGGCAGCGTTTTGTATCTCCTACCCCCCTTCGCCTTAGCACTGACTTAGTACAAGGGAGACTGGGGGGCGTTTTGTAAGCTTTATATTCTTGCTTTGGGAGTAAATTATTGTTAATTTACCTAAATATTGTATTGTACTGATGATTGATTATGAATCCATTTCTCCTCTTTTGTTTTGTTTTTTTATTCCCTGCAATTAGTATTGGTCAATCGTTGGTAATGGATAATGCTTTTGCTAAAAAAGGAAAGTATTATTTCAGTAATGGTAAATACAATGAGGTGAAGGATGTGGTGATTGGGGCGGATGAGTCGGTATATGTATTGATAGAAACCGGCCTTCTTGATTCTGTGCGGGATATGGATATTATAATTCTGAAGCTAACTCCACAAGGTGTACCGGATGCTCAATTTGGAGAAGGTGGAATAGTACAGTTTGACTTTCATGGATTGTATATATCCAGAGCAGGAGAGATGCACTTACAGCCTGATGGAAAAATCCTGGTGGCTGGAGATGGTGTAAAAGGTATGTTTCCCGACATTAATTATAGTTGCCTTGCCCGGCTTCTTCCAGATGGTTCTCCGGATCCGGACTTTGGTAACAATGGGACAGTTACTGTTAAGTTTGATAAAGTTTCCTTCCTGACTTCTTTAGCTCCGGCTAATGATTCTTCTGTATTCATTTGTGGTTCGTACAATCAGCCTGTAGGAAGTCATATTGATGTTTTTCCGGTAATAGGAAAGTTAAACAAAGAAGGAGTGCCGGATACTACTTTCAGAAGAACTGGCAAGATGTGGATTGATTTTAATTTTCAGATATTTTCTTTTGCTTCTGTGAAGCATACTGCAGGTGGGGGCATATCTGATGTGGTAGTTCAGAAAGATGGTAAAATACTGGTATGTGGCGGATTTATTTTTGCTTATACCTATGAAGGATTTATTGCCCGATTTTTACCTAACGGGACATTGGATACAAGCTTTAATGCAAAAGGCTATTTTCGCTATGATTTTACTCCGGGTAAATATAATTACATTAAACGAGTAGGTTTATACGACGATCATACGCTGGTGTTTGCCGCGGCTTCCCAAACTGATTTCGATAGCGATTTTTATTTAGGGGTAATGAATTTGAACGACTATACATTTAAAATATCCCATATAGATTTTAATGGCCAGCATGATATTTTGGAAGATATGAGTATTATGAATAATGAAGTGATTTTGTGCGGAAGGTCTATTTTGTCTCAGAATGTTCCTTTGGGCCATCGTTCAAATTATGCGGCTGTAGCACGAGTGACGAATATAAAAGATCCGATAACGTATGAAACATTTCTTTATACACTTTCTGATAAAGATCAAAATGGACTTATGGCACATGCCGGGTTTAAAGATGCTATAGTGATAGGAGGTTTTGAGCATACTTCCAATGTATATATGAAAAATGTGGTAGTTAGCCGCTTATTATTGAAGAAAGGGAATAAGAAAAAGAAATAGGTGGAGTAATTGAAATATCTGGTATCCATATCGGCTGTTATTTTTCTGGTTGTTGTTTTGGCAAGCTTCAGGACAGAGTATGCTTATCGTCCAGGAAAGAAGAACTATGAACTAAAGATTCCGGTTGGTTTTCCGAAACCTTATATCCCGGAAGATAATCAATTGACCGAAGAGAGAATTGCATTAGGTAAAATGTTATTTTTTGATCCTATTTTATCTTCTGATAAAAAAATATCCTGTGCTTCTTGCCACATACCTCAAAACTCTTTTACAGATTCAACAAGGCTTAGCCTGGGAGTAAACGGAGCTATGGGCGACCGTAACTCCATGCCTTTAATTAACCTTGCCTGGTCAAATTCTTTTATGTGGGACGGAGGTGTGCCTTCTTTAGAGCAACAAATCCTTAATCCTTTAACCAATCATAAAGAAATGAATATGAAGGTAGAGGAGGTCATAGACCGGTTAAGCTCTCATCCTTTATATCCTAAATTATTTAAAAAAGCTTATGGTACTAAACCCGATGCTGCTTCTCTTTTTAAGGCCATAGCTTCGTTTGAACGAACACTCATCAGTGCTAACTCAAAATACGACCGGTTTTATTATGGCAAAGACCGTAGTGTCTTTAATGAATCAGAATATAGAGGGTATTTATTATTCAACAGTGAAAAGGCACATTGTGCCTCATGTCACTCAGGATTTAATTTTACCAATAATACATTTCAGAACAATGGGTTGTATAAAGAATATAAAGATCAGGGGAGATATAATATCACTTTTGATGAAGCCGATAAAGGTAAGTTTAAAGTACCTACATTGAGGAATGTAGCTCTTACTGCTCCTTATATGCATGATGGAAGTATAGAGACACTGGAGGAAGTATTGGATCATTATAACAAAGGTGGCAATGACCATCCTAACCAGTCTATGCATGTGCACCGACATGAAGATGAAAAGCTGTCAGAGGAAGAGAAAGTGGATATCATTAATTTCCTTAAAACATTAACCGACGAATCATTTATAAACAATCCCGAATTTATACCTTCGAATGAGAAAAATTAGTACCTGTTTTCTGATTATAACTTGCCTTTTGTTAATTGGATGCACCCGTCAAAAAAACTTGTCCTCTTCAAAAATAGAACGCTATGGAAATGTTGAACTGGTAATAATTCCGAAAGCAGGAGAAGGGCCATTGTTTCTGGACTCAATATATACCAGCTCATCAGGGGTTCAATATTCATTAAAAGCATTACGCCTTTTTCTGTGCGATATTGCTTTGGCCCGTTCTACAGGAAGTGAGTATAAAACATTTTCAAAAGAAAATAACTCGGGGATTTATTTAATGGATTTTGGAAAACCCAACTTTAATCCAGGTATGGGAAAGCAAAGTTATAAGATCTCTTTTAAGGCGCCTGTTGGTGAGTATTCCGATATACGATATACGATTGGTGTTCCCCGAGAATTAAACCATAGCGATCCTGCTATGGCTACCGGAGTGCTTTCTCTTGGCCAGGCAGCTTCGATGTATTGGGAGTGGAACTCAGGATATATTTTTTTTCTGGCAGATGGTAAGCTATATAATATTGACAATGAGGATATATTTCATCAGAATGAACCCTATATTGAGTTGTTCCATTTTGCCATTGGAGGTGATTCCCGTATAATGCCATTGGCTTTTGGAAATCTTTTTGAAATAGAACCCTTGTTGAAAATAGAAGAAGGTAAAACTACCCGGATATTTTTTTCTCTGAATTTTGAAAAGCTGCTAATCAATGGTGATAATACCCTTTATAGGTTAAATTCATTTGGGAAAGCTATGGTCCATGGGGGGCATTATGCAGATGTATTA
>DATCKK010000056.1:0-8728 GCA_036562325.1 Cytophagaceae bacterium
AGTGGCTTGCTGTATCATACACCTGCAACTTTCCTGTTGAAATATGGAAAACTCGGAAAAGAGTTTCCCACATTCCAACAGGATTGTAATAACGAGTGGAAATCTTTAGTTTTGAATGCTACTAATTGAGGGAAGCTTTCAGTTGTGCTGTATCACCAAGTAAAGGGTCTTCAACATCATATTTACTAACAACCTCATATAATTTCTCAGCATCCTTTTGCAATAACTCCATCTCATTTCCATCCACTTCTATCAACAAATGCGCTTCAATGTCTTCCTTTACATCAAATGGTATATTTAGATAACGACAACTCCACTCGATAGCTTCCCGTTCCATAAACTCAAGGGCAGATGGACATACTCCTGAAAGCATAATAGCATTGACTGCTTCACACGCCTGTTGTGCAGACCGGAATGGAACTAACATAACAAGATCTCTGGATGGATATGGGAGTAATTTAAAAACTATTTTTGTTATAATACCAAGTGTTCCTTCGCTACCAATCATGAGTTGGGTAAGATTGTAACCGGTAGAGTTTTTTAAGACATTTGCCCCCGTCCAGATCACTTCACCAGTAGGTAATACCACTTCAAGGTTCAATACATACTCTCTTGTAATGCCATATTTCACTGCCCTTGGGCCACCTGAAGATAAAGCCAGATTTCCTCCTAGATAACAACTTCCTCTGCTGGAAGGATCCACCGGATAAAAAAGGCCTTTGGCAATTACTGCTTCCTGAAAGACTTGTGTAATTACACCTGACTCTACTGTTGCCTGAAAGTTTCTTTCATCTATCGTTAGTATTTTATTAAAACGCTCAATGGACAATAATACTCCGCCATGTACGGGCAAAGCTGCTCCACTTAAGCCTGTTCCAGCTCCACGAGGAGTTACAGGTATTTTACACTGATTACATAGTTTAACTAAAGCACTTATTTCTTCAACCGTCCCCGGTTTTACCACTATTTCAGGAAGATAAGATAAATCTTCTGTTTCATCCCTTGAATAGGCCAATAGTGACTCTTCATCGCTGAATACATAATTTGTCCCACAAATATTCCTAACCTGGTCAATAAATTTGGCGTCAACCTTAAAAAATGTCATGCTTTTATCGTTAGTTTTTATAAATTGTGCTTATGAATTTTAATTACTCTACTTATAAATTTAGTAAATCTCTTATAACTCAAACTATATTCTTAACGTGCCTGGCAGCTTGCTTAGTTTCATGTAAAAGCAACAAACAGCCATCTTCCTCCGAACCGAACAAGACTGTTATTACCCCAAAAGAACCTCAAGTAGGAAAAGCAAATGCCAAAGTTGAAAAGGTAATAAAAACGGCTCGCTCATACATAGGTACCAAATATAAATACGGAGGAAGTTCCAGAGCAGGAATGGACTGCTCCGGATTGGTATATATCAGTTTCAAAGAAGTTGGAATAACTTTGCCCAGAACCTCGTCCGCCCAAAGTACTGCCGGGAAGCCCGTATCACTAAAAGATATCCAGGTGGGTGATCTTGTATTTTTCACTGATCGGAAAGGGGGTAAAAATGTTACCCATGTTGGCCTGGTAACAGAAGTACGGGGAAAAGAAGATGTCAAATTCATACACGCCTCGACCAAACTAGGTGTGGTTGAAAACAATTTATATTCAGAATATTACCGAGCTTTATTTATTAAAGCAGTAAGAGTTATATAAATTTGTAAGTATTGGATTTATTTTAATATATTTGCGCTCTGAAATTTTGATAACTTCTATTTCAGAAATAAAACAAGGGGGATTAGCTCAGCTGGCTAGAGCGCTTGCATGGCATGCAAGAGGCCACCGGTTCGAATCCGGTATTCTCCACTCTATAAACTTCAAGCCTTGAATCTCCTTCAAGGCTTTTTTATTTTTATGTGAAACTGATGCTACTCAACTGAAAAAGAGCGTCCCGTATAACTACGGGAAGGCCACCGGTTCGAATCCGGTATGCTCCACTCTATAAACTTCAAGCCTTGAAGCTCCTTCAAGGCTTTTTTTATTTATGTGAAACTGATACTAACTCAACTGAAAAAGAGCGTCACGTATAACTACGGGAAGGCCACCGGTTCGAATCCGGTATTCTCCACTCTATAAACTTCAAGCCTTGAATCTCCTTCAAGGCTTTTTTTATTTATGTGAAACTGATACTAACTCAACTAAACAGAGCGTCACGTATAACTACGGGAAGGCCACCGGTTCGAAATCTCTTATTACTTCCTGGAATTGAATAAATAAGATTTATAGAAAATATATAAAACAATTAATAAGGAGAACGCTGGTTGAATTATATATTTATAGCTGATATATCCTATTTAAAATCATCATCTTTTTATACCCCCTAAGATGATTTGTAACCGCAATTCCTTTGCTATTTGTTTGAAGTACTTCCCAAAGTCACCCCTTTTTGCTTTAATGCCATTACCACATCTTTCATTTCCTTATCTTTAGCCAATGACAGAGCTGATTTACCTTCCTTATTCACAAAATGAAAATCTATCTCCTGGTCCAATAAAAATTTTATAACCTCCTTTTTGCCTTCTTCTATAGCTCGCATAAATAAAGTCCCCTCAAATCCGTCGGAAAATGTATATATGCGATTAAACTCTGCTCCATAGGTAAATAAAAGATCCATTATCTTAATAGTATCTTCCTCTGTCTCCGCTCCCAGTGCTTTACACATAGGGTCGCCATCATCTATTTCAGGATCTGCATTAAACTCCAGCAATACCTTCACAAGATCAATATAAGAGGCCTGGCAAGCCCACGATAAGATACTTTGTCCATCTTTGCGCTGGTCAGGATTCGCTCCACTTTCAAGCAATAATCTCGCTACTTCTTCCTTGTTTGTCTGAAGCAGGCCTAAAAGTGGCATTCCGTTAGGGCTGGTCCCATTGACATCTAAACCGTCCATAAGACCCATTCTGATTTTTACAATATCTCCGATCTGTATGGCTTTGACGTAGTCATCAGATACTTGATTAATTTTCATATTTATACCTCAAAAATTAAAAAACAACAGGTGTAAATACGAGCAGATACAACTACGGTTTCCCCTCTATTAAAAAAACAATCTATCAACATTTGATTATCAATAAGTTTTACAATATGGATAACCAAAAATTTTATTTACAGTATAAGTACCCTAAAAATATTAATACATGGAAGAAAGTAAGAAAAATGTAAATTTTTGGAATTAACCGAATACCAATATTGTTAATTCAGTGAATATTTAAAATTTAATTGAAAATTTTATACGATTGAGTATTAAGATATTAAAATACAACTTAAAGTTCCTGTTTCAGGACAAAATCAGAGTTTTAAGTTAAGGAAATAGTTATATTTTAATATTTTTTTAGTGCAAATAACTTTTAATAAAGTTATTTTTTTTAGTAGATTTGACAACTTTAGTTGGAAATATTACATTTTAACTGATCTAGGAGAGGGAGATCAATGTCCAAACTTAAAAATATTATTAAGCAACTTTCAGTTAAAGACTTTACGTCTATTTACGATTCGTTGATTGAAAGCAATGCTGAAAAATCGGCATACTTGTTGAAATTCATGCGTGAAAAACAACTGTCTGATGCCAAGATCATGGAAGAATTGGAGGTGAACAGTAACGCCTACTATACCCTTCGTTCTAGGCTTAATCAAAAGATAGAAGAATATCTTTTGCATCAGATGGAAAGCCCAAGAACCACGCTGATCAAAAAAGTAGCTACCATCAACGAAATCATTTTTACCAAAAAGAAAGCCATTGCCATAGCCACCTTAAAAAAGCTTGAGAAGGAGCTACTTGATTATGACCTTTCCAATGAGCTGACAATTGTCTATAAAACATTAAAAAAGCTACAAATTAATACCCCGGACCAGTTCACCTACTCTCAACTGTACAACCGGCACGTGGCATACATGCTTGCCATTGACAAAGCTGAAGATTTGTTAGCTGAATATTTTAAAAAATACGGCAACTTCATCTTAACCAATGATGAAACCGAGAAAATGGGCCTTGATATTCTCAAGGATGAAATGACCAATGTTTCCAATCTATATCAATCTCACCGATTATATGTTTATCAAAGTTGCATAAACATCTTCCACAGATTGTATGTAGACAAAGAGCAAAATAACCGGGAAGACCTGGAGCCGATTGAAGAAATACTGGATAAAGTTCAAATCATCTTTGACCAATATTATCTGGACTCCATATACTATCATCTTAAACTGGTATTCGAATATCTTAAACTGGAGTATTATACCCACTTTAATATTTACCGAAAAGCGGAGAAATATTTCGAAGAAGTAAACGATCAGGCAGCAACCCTATTAACCAACTATAATCTTTACACATTTTCTCCTCAGTATCTTCTAACGAAACTGGAAAGACATATGAGGATGGAAAATGAAACCAGCATCTATGAAGAAAACAAGAAGCTGTTTGAAGACTTCGAAGTAGACAAGCACAACATTCCTCAATACATTATATATGTATGCTACAGAAGTCTGGCATGCTACTATGCTGATAAATATGATGAGGCGGCAAGATGGGTGAATAATATGCTTAACGACCTGAGCCTAAAAAAATACCCTTTCACTCAACTGGAGATTAAACTGTTTCTTGCTTTGCAGTATGCATTGATGAAAGATTACGATCTGTTTAACCAGTTAGTGAACAGTATTCAAAGGCAAGTAAGGCTGTTGGGCAAAAACAATTGCAGCCACATCTTAATTTTTACCAAGATATTAAAAACATCTTTGAATGATGTAAAGAAAAGTAAGCAGGTCAAGATTCAAGGATATATTAATAAATTGAAAAAATCATCCATACCTCACTTTTCTCCTTTGAAATATGTAAAGCTGGATGAAGATTTTATAACAAGGCTAACCTAAAGAAACTATAGTTTCTTTAGGTTTTCCTGAGTAAGAGGCTTGTTCAGATATTTCAACACATACTGGTTTTTCTTAGCACGATTCATATCCTGAGGATTCAACGAAGAAGTTAACATCACCACTTTGCAGTGACTCTTTATGCTGTCTGACAACTTTTCAAACTCATCCAGAAACTGAAATCCATCCATCAAAGGCATATCAATGTCCAAAAATATTATTTCCGGCAAATAAAGATCCACAGGCCCTTTAGCCAGTTTTTCTATATTTTTTAAGAATTCAATAGCACTTTTGGCTCCTGAATGTACAAAGATATGATCACATATATTTGATGCCTCAATCATTTTCTGATTGATAAGATTATCAATCTCATTGTCGTCCACCAACATTACTGCATGGTACTTCTTTTTATCTTCGCTCATATATGAATTTTAAAACCAGTTGAATGCACTAAAATATATATTTTAAGCATAATCACAAAAGTACTTTCAATTAAACATCAAATCTTATTCCCTGAGCAAGTGGAAGTTTTTTGCTAAAGTTAATGGTATTGGTCTGCCTTCTCATATAAAACTTCCAGGCATCGGAACCAGACTCTCTTCCGCCACCTGTCTCCTTCTCTCCACCGAAAGCACCTCCGATTTCAGCCCCTGAAGTACCTATATTCACATTGGCTATACCACAGTCAGAACCGGAATGAGATAAAAATGTTTCTGCCTCTATAAGGTTATCCGTAAATATGGCTGATGACAACCCTTGTTTTACATCATTTTGCAGCTTTATTGCCTCCTGCACATCTCCTCTGTATTTAATCAGGTATAAGATAGGAGCAAAAGTCTCCTCCTGTACAGTTGGGAAATGGTTACTAGCCTCCACAAGCGCCGGAGAAACATAAGTACCTGTCTCCATTCCTTTACGGCTAAGTACTTTACCGCCTGTCAATAATACGCCACCTTCTTTCTGGACATTTGCCAATGCCTGTTGAAAAGCTTTTACTGCATCCTGATCAATTAGTGGCCCAACTAATGTTTTCTCATCAAATGGATTTCCTATTGGCAATCCTTTATACACATTGATTAGCCTTTCCTTTAATTTGTCGTAAACAGAATTATGAACAATCAAACGGCGGGTTGTAGTGCATCTTTGTCCGGCAGTACCTACAGCACCAAACACGATCGCCCTCACTGCCATATCAAGGTCTGCATTTTTAGTGACTATAATGGCATTATTTCCACCTAACTCAAGTAGTGATCTTCCTAGTCTTGCACCTACTGCCTCTCCTACCTTTTTACCCATTCTTGTAGAACCGGTAGCTGACACCAAAGGTATCCTTCGGTCTTTCGACATTAACTCTCCTATTTCCGGGCCTCCAATAATAAGGTTAAATATTCCTTCCGGAAGATTATTCTGTTTTAACACTTGTGCAACTATATTTTGTACAGCTATAGCAGTAACAGGCGTTTTTTCTGAAGGCTTCCAAATACATACATCTCCACAAACTGCTGCTATCATGGCATTCCACGACCATACGGCAACAGGGAAATTAAATGCTGAAATAATCGCTGTAAGGCCAAGAGGATGGTATTGTTCATACATTCTGTGGTACCCTCTCTCGCTATGCATGGTTAACCCATAGAGCTGTCTTGACAAGCCAACAGCAAAATCGCATATATCTATCATTTCCTGAACTTCACCCAAACCTTCCTGGAGAATTTTGCCTGTTTCATAAGTAACTAACTTACCTAAAGGATCTTTATATTGTCTCAACTTCTCACCTATCTGCCTTACTATTTCTCCTCTGGCCGGAGCCGGCATTTCACGCCATATAAGAAATGCCTCCTCTGCAGTCTTAACTACCCGTTCATAATCATCTTTATTCGCCATACTTACAGTAGCGATATGTTTTCCATCGACTGTAGAGATAATGTCTTTTGAATCTCTTTTTCGAGGTTGTCCCCATTTGGTACCAGTACAAGTAGAAGCGTTCACGGCTTTCACTCCCAACGTATTCAGTATTTGTGACAATCTAACCTGGGTAGTACCTTTCAATTTTAATTTCATAGTATAAAGATTATTTGAAAATGCTAAAATAAAAAAAGCGCCTTATCTACAAATAAAGCGCTTAAAATACTTATTTTTTTAAATATTAAAATCCAAGTGCGTAATAAGCTTTTTGTCCATTCGGATAAACGCCTTCAATTAGTACACCGCCGCTTTGAGTTGATTCTAATATATCTGCAACTTCTGCCGGGCTAGAAACTCTCTTCTTATCAACTGACGTAATAATAAATCCTTCTTTAATTCCTGTTTCTTTAAATTTACCACTACTTACTTTAGCTACTTTTACTCCAGACTCCAGGTTTAATTTTTTCAATTCACTTACACCAGCCGGAGCAAGCTCAGCACCTAATACAGACTTAACTGATTCATCTCTGGATACAAGTTTTGTATCACCCATTTTATTTCTCAATGTTGCCTCTACCGTTTTCAGTTCTCCTTTTCTTGAGAAAGTAATGTTGATCTTATCACCAGGTCGATGAGTAGCGACTAATTCCTGAAGTTTAGAAGTTGAGTTTACCGGAGTGTCTCCAATTTTCACAATAACATCTCCTTCTTTTAATCCGGCTTTATCAGCGGCGCTTCCTTCTCCAACACTCGCTATGTATACTCCTTTAATTTCAGAAATACCTTTTTCTTTCGCCAGGTTTGCATTCACATCCAGAATAGTAACACCTAATAAAGCTCTCTGTACCTGGCCATATTTCAGCAGATCTTCAACTACTTTTTTTACCAGTGTTTCCGGCACCGCAAAAGAGTAACCGGCATAAGCACCCGTTGGTGAAGCAATCGCTGTGTTTATCCCAATCAATTCCCCTTTCAGGTTAACTAAAGCCCCTCCACTATTTCCAGGGTTTACTACTGCATCTGTCTGAATGAATGACTCAATGGCCATATTATCTTTAGTATGCAAGATATTAATATTTCTGGCTTTTGCACTCACTATCCCTGCCGTAACCGTAGAGGTTAAATTAAACGGATTACCTACTGCAAGTACCCACTCTCCGATTCTAACATTATCCGAATTTCCAAATCGCACATACGGAAATCCATTACCTTCAATTTTCAATAAAGCCAAATCCGTAGTTGGATCAGAGCCAACAAGAGTAGCGGTAAAACTTCTTTTATCATTTAATACCACTTCAATCTTATCAGCTTTCTCTACTACGTGATTATTGGTTACAATGTATCCATCTTCCGACAAAATTACCCCTGAACCGGAAGCTTCTCTCTGAGATTTTGGCATACCTCTCTGTGGCATATCGAAACGGTCGCCGTAAAACTCTCTCAACATATCTTCAAATGGACTGCCCGAAAATGGACTTTGAGAGGTTTTTACTTCATACAATGTTTTAATGTGAACAACAGCAGGCGTTACTACATCCGCTGCATAAATAAAATTAAGCCCTTCCGGTACTACAATATTGGTATCAGCAAGATAGTTAGAGAATCTCACCTGTTGTGGCCCTTCAATGATTTGATACGTTTTGTTGTCGGCTAACATTTTATAGCCAAACAATGACAACAAACCTCCTAAAAATGATGCAAGGAGAATAATAACAGCAATTTGTCCTTTATTCATTGTTCTCTATGTTTTTATTAAAGAATTGAAGTTATAACAATTAATTAACGTAAAATTTGATTTTTAAATTATTGCCATTCAAGAAAATTGTTCCTGCAAAGTTTGAACAACTACATAGCTGATAAAAAAACATCTATTATCTTTTATAGTTCCATCCCCTCCCACTTAATCCTACAC
>DATCKK010000075.1:0-15092 GCA_036562325.1 Cytophagaceae bacterium
CAATTATACAATCAAATCTCAGGAAGCAATACAAAAAGCTACCGAGATTGCTGCCGGAAATCAACAACAGGGTATTGAAACGGGACATATCCTTAAAGGGATATTGCAAACAGACGAAAATACGGTTGGTTTTATATTTAAGAAATTAAATATAAACAGGAAGTTATTTGAAGAAAGGTTAGAGGAAATTATCAGGACATATCCGAAGGTAAGTGGTGGGAATCCTTATTTGTCGAATGATGGTATGCAGGCGCTTAATAAAGCGACGGCAATGTTGAAGGAATTTGGTGATGAATATATAGCGCTGGAACACATCCTTTTGGGGATTTTGGCAGGTAAAGACAGGGTTGCGGCGTTAATGAAAGAAGCTGGTTTTACGGAAAAAGATTTAAAAGCAGCCATAAAAGAGTTGAGAGGAGGTAGCAAAGTGACAGATCAGAATGCAGAAGCGAAATATAAATCACTGGAGAGGTATTCTAAAAACCTTAATGAGTTAGCCAGGGCTGGTAAAATAGATCCGGTAATAGGCAGGGATGAAGAAATCCGAAGAGTATTGCAAATACTTTCCAGAAGAACTAAAAACAATCCGGTTTTGCTTGGTGAGCCAGGGGTAGGAAAGACGGCTATTGTCGAAGGACTTGCACAAAGGATTGTACAGGGAGATGTACCAGAAAATCTTAAATCTAAAACAATAGTTTCTCTGGATATGGGGCTATTAGTGGCCGGAGCTAAGTATAAAGGAGAGTTCGAAGAAAGATTAAAGGCAGTAATTAAAGAAGTAACGGATTCGGATGGTGAAATTATTCTTTTCATAGACGAGATACATACCTTGATAGGAGCAGGTGGTGGAGGGGAAGGAGCTATGGATGCTGCTAACCTGTTAAAACCAGCGTTAGCCAGAGGAGAGCTACATGCAATTGGGGCAACCACTTTGAAAGAATATCAGCGATATATCGAGAAAGACAAAGCGCTTGAAAGAAGGTTCCAGGCTGTAATGGTGGATGAACCAGATATGCAGGATGCTATCTCTATTCTGAGGGGAATAAAAGATCGGTATGAAGTGCACCATGGAGTTCGGATAAAAGATGATGCCATCATTGCTGCAGTAGAGCTTTCTACCAGATATATTACGGATAGATTCTTACCGGATAAGGCTATTGATTTGATGGACGAAGCCGCTGCCAAGCTTCGGTTGGAAATAGATTCAGTGCCTGAAGAACTGGATGAGGTGCAACGAAAAATCATGCAGCTGGAAATTGAGAGAGAAGCCATTCGAAGAGAAAATGATGTGGAGAAGGAGGCTTCTCTTTCCAGAGAAATAGCTGAGCTTAATGATAAAAAGAACGAGTTGTATGGGAAGTGGAAGCAGGAGAAAAGTATCATTGAGGGTATTCAGAAGGAGAAAGAAAATATAGAACGATATAAGTTCGAAGCAGAGCAGGCTGAGCGTGCCGGTGACTATGGCAAAGTAGCAGAGATCAGGTATGGCCGTATTCGTGAAAGTGAAGCCAGACTGGAAGAATTGAAGAAACAGATGGCGGAAATGAACGGAGAGGCTATGTTAAAAGAAGAAGTAACCGCAGAAAATATCGCTGAAGTGGTGGCAAAATGGACAGGTATACCTGTGTCTAAAATGCTGCAAAGTGAGCGGGAGAAGCTACTTCATCTGGAAGACGAATTGGCTAAGCGGGTAGCCGGCCAGGAAGAAGCGATCCATGCAATAGCAGATGCTGTCCGAAGAAGCAGAGCCGGATTGCAGGATCCGAAAAGGCCAATAGGTTCTTTCATTTTCCTTGGTACAACCGGTGTGGGTAAAACCGAATTGGCCAAAGCGTTAGCAGAATTTTTGTTCAATGATGAAAATGCCCTGGTGAGAATAGATATGTCGGAGTATCAGGAAAGACATTCAGTAAGCCGAATGGTAGGTTCTCCTCCGGGTTATGTTGGATATGAAGAAGGTGGCCAGTTAACGGAAGCAGTGAGAAGAAAGCCTTATTCCGTAGTGTTGCTGGATGAGATTGAAAAAGCTCACCCCGATGTATTCAATATATTGCTTCAGGTGCTGGATGATGGCCGACTAACGGACAATAAAGGAAGGGTAGCTAATTTTAAAAACACCATTATCATTATGACTTCCAATATTGGTGCTTCATTGATCCAGGATAACTTTGCTTTAATGAATGAAGGCAACAAAGAAGATATAGTGGAAAGGACGAAAGACCAAGTGTTAGAGTTGTTGAAAAAGACAGTAAGGCCTGAGTTTTTGAATAGGGTAGATGAACTTATTATGTTCCAGCCGCTATCCAGAAAAGAAGTCAGAAAGATCGTGGATATTCAGTTCCGATTAGTTAAAAAACGCCTTGAAGAAGCAGGAGTTAAACTGGAAGCCTCTGATGAAGCACTGGACCGGTTGGGAGAGCTTGGGTTTGATCCTCAGTTTGGAGCTCGTCCTCTGAAAAGGGTAATGCAGAAGTATGTATTAAATGAGCTTTCTAAAGAAATACTTTCAGGAAAGATCAAGAAAGACTCTGTAATTGCAGTGACCCTGAATGACGAGAAAGAGTTTCAATTCTTAAATCTGGATGAGGTCAAAATATAAGAATTAACGGTTAAATACGGATAAAGCCTTGTGTCTGACAACACAAGGCTTTATTTTTCGTACAAGTTGTTATAACCCTAACCCTGAGAAATAAGTTATGACTGGTTTATTGGATTTTTACAAATTAGGCTTTACCAACATAATTTATGTTCATGCATTCAATCATCTATTGTTTATCATAGTTCTTTGCGGGGTTTATACAATTGCTTCCTGGAAGCGTGTGTTATGGTTTCTTATTATTTTTTTTAGTGGGTATATCATCAGTTTTTTGTTGTACATCTTTGATTTTTTCTCTATACCGGCACCTGTACTTACTTATTTTATGCCTTTAACAACTATAGCGACCGCTGTATCTAACTATTTTTTAAAAAGAAATGCATTTATAAATAAATATCCTCCCCAAAATCACCGGTTTGGCCTTGCTTTTTTAGGAGGTATAATTCATGGCTTTGCTATTCCTATTAATCTCAAACAACATTTGCTTCACCCAATAGATCAACTTCTTGAAATCAGTTTTTTTAATTTAGGCGTGGTAAGTTCCATTTTAACCACTGTGGGTGTCATCTTTTTTGTAGGCTTTTTCTTAACCTATTTTATCCGGGTAAATCTTCGTGAATTGAATCTGCTTTTGTCAGGTGCCTGTGCCGGAATAGCTATCTACATTTTAGTAAATGTCATAATTCGTTTATAAATAATTCCTATTTATTTATTTTTGTCAGTTAGCTCACAACTTTGTGACATGTTGTCATTATAATTTCGTTGAAAATCACTTGGCATAACCCTTGTAAGCTTATTAATAAGTGAATTAAAAGGGCTTAAAAAGGAAATTAATTATAGAACATTTTTATAGGAATTATTAAAAATAACAATTATGGGAAAAATTATTGGTATAGACTTAGGTACTACTAACTCCTGTGTTGCAGTGATGGAGGGTAATGAGCCTGTTGTTATCCCAAACAGCGAAGGTAGGAGAACTACTCCTTCAATAGTAGCTTTTTTGGATAACGGTGAGAGAAAAGTGGGAGATCCGGCTAAAAGGCAAGCGATTACGAACCCGACGAATACAATTCAGTCCATCAAGAGGTTTATGGGGCGTAGGTATTCTGATGCGAAGAAGGAAGCAGAAGCTGTGACTTATACTGTGGAGTCAGGCCCTAATGATACTCCAAGAGTTAGAATCAGAGACAGACATTATACTCCTCAAGAAATATCTGCTATGATTCTTCAGAAAATGAAGAGTACAGCGGAAGATTACCTGGGAACAGAAATAAAAGAAGCAGTTATTACCGTACCTGCTTATTTCAACGATGCGGAAAGACAGGCTACTAAAGAGGCAGGACAAATTGCCGGCCTGGATGTAAAAAGGATCATAAACGAGCCTACTGCCGCAGCACTGGCTTATGGTCTTGATAAAAAACATCAGGACATGACCATTGCGGTATTTGACCTTGGAGGTGGTACATTCGATATTTCAATTCTTGAACTAGGTGATGGAGTATTTGAAGTAAAATCTACTAACGGAGATACTCACCTTGGTGGGGATGACTTTGACCAGGTGATCATTGACTGGTTAGCTGAGGAGTTCAAGAAAGACGAAGGCCCGGATTTAAGAAAAGATCCAATGGCGCTTCAAAGGTTGAAAGAAGCAGCGGAGAAAGCTAAAATTGAACTTTCAAGCTCTACCACTACAGAGATAAATCTACCTTACATTATGCCGGTAGATGGTATTCCAAAACACCTTGTGAAACAACTTACAAGAGCTAAATTCGAGCAGTTGGCTGATAATCTTATCAAGAGAAGTTTAGAACCTTGTAAGCAGGCTCTTAAAGATGCCGGTTTAACTGTAGATAAAATTGACGAGGTAATCCTTGTGGGTGGATCTACTCGTATTCCAAAAATTCAGGAAGAAGTAGAGAAATTCTTCGGTAAGAAACCATCCAAAGGAGTTAACCCGGATGAAGTTGTTGCGATTGGTGCAGCTATTCAGGGAGGTGTATTAACCGGTGAAGTTAAAGATGTTCTTCTACTAGATGTTACTCCGCTTTCATTGGGTATTGAAACCATGGGTGGTGTGTTTACTAAACTGATCGAAGCAAACACAACTATACCTACTAAAAAGTCGGAAGTATTCTCAACTGCATCTGACAATCAGCCATCAGTTGAAATACACGTACTTCAGGGAGAAAGGCCTTTAGCGAAAGATAACAGAACTATCGGACGATTCCACTTAGATGGTATTCCGCCTGCCCCAAGAGGAGTACCTCAAATTGAAGTAACATTCGATATCGATGCAAACGGTATTCTTAACGTTTCAGCCAGAGACAAAGGAACCAACAAGGAACAAAAGATACGAATCGAAGCTTCAACCGGATTGACCGATGCTGAAATCGAGAGAATGAGAAACGAAGCTAAAGCCAATGAAGAAGCTGACAGAATCGAAAAAGAAAAAATTGAGAAAGTTAACGCAGCCGATTCTTTGATCTTCCAAACTGAAAAACAGTTGAAGGAGTATGGTGATAAGCTTTCTGCTGGAAATAAGTCTGCTATTGAATCTGCTCTTGCAGATCTTAAGAAGGCGCACGAAACCAAAGATGTTGCCGCTATAGATTCAGCAATGGCCAGCTTGAATTCAGCATGGCAGGCTGCTTCTCAGGAAATGTACGCTGCCGGTCAGGGTGCTACAGCAAGTGAAGCTGCAGGTGGAGATGGAAAAGGTGCTGGTGATTCGGTAACGGATGTTGACTATGAAGAAGTAGACGGAAGCAAAAGTAAATAACTAGTATAAATGCGTAATAAAAAAATCCCGGTTTCCCGGGATTTTTTTATTGTGTATACAGAATTCTCTCTTTTTAAATTAAATTATTTGGAGTTTTTTGTTTTATTTTGTCTTATATCAAGCATTTGGGCCTGTTTAAATAACTGGCAAATTTGATTTTTCGTAACAGAAATTTGTCTGACTTTAATTTTCGAAATTTTTTATGACTCAACACTTCAAAAGCATTTCCGTGTTTTTTTTTCTGATGATTCACTCATTGGCTTTTGCTCAGGAAAAAACTAAGTTAATAAACTCAAGAGAGTTGATCACGGAGGCTCGTAATTTTGCCAATAACGGCAACTACGAACAAGCAATTGAGAAACTTAAGGTAATTACCAGAAATGATAGTAATTACATAGAATCTTTAAAAGATTTGGGCCTTTATTATGTGAATAATAAAGAGTACGATAAAGGCCTGGAAACAGCTGTTAAAGGATTGCAGTTTAATTCCTCCCATTACAATGTTTTTATGATTACCAAAGCTCTTTCTTTAACTGAGCTAAACAGGCCAAAGGAATCAATCGATTACCTGAAAGGAGAGTTGAAAAGGTTCCCTTATTTTCCTGCTATTTATTTCAATATTGCTTATGCTTACGAAAAGTTAGATACTGTTCAGGCTATAAGCTATTATCAGCAATCGCTAAAGTTAAATCCATATTACCATTTTAGTTATTATAACCTTGGATTGCTTGAATATGAAAGAAGAAATATCATTCCTGCCATGATATGCTTTTATAATTATCTGCTGGTTAATCCAAATGGCTCCAATGCTCAGGAAGCTCTCAAAAGGCTTTCTTCTATAGCTAAAACGGAAATTGATTTTGATGGTAAGGCAGATGATGATGAAACATTTAAAGAACTGGAACTACTGATTGCATCAAGAGCAGCATTAAATAAAAATTATAAAACTTTAGTAAAAATAGATGATGCTCTTATAAATCAAACTCAACTCTTTTTAGAGAAAATTGCTGTTGATGCTAATAGCAAAGATTTTTATATGAGTACTTATGTTCCCTTCTTTGTCGGAGTTAATAAGAATAATTATATAAGGGAGTTTACTTATACACTGCTTTCCGGTTTTAATGTTCAGGCTGTTCAGTCTTATATTAAAAGCAATCAAAAAAGATTGGATCTGTTTGCAAAGTGGGCAGCAGAAGAACTAAATAAAATATACGCAACTAAGGAAATAGAAGAAAATGGAATAATTAAAAAAGTTTCATGCCTTTATTATGATAATAATCACTTGTGGGGAATGGGAGAGCTTACGGAAGGGCAAAATTCAAAGATGGTAGGAGACTGGACCTTTTATTATTCCAATGGAGTAATCAGCAGTAAGGGTAAGTTTGATGCCAATGGAAATAAGACCGGCCGTTGGACTTATTATTACGATAATGGAACTATCAAAGAAGTGGCCGATATGAAGGATGGAAAGAATGATGGCTTATATGAATTTTACCATAACAATGGTGCTATTAATTACAGATGCAATATGGTAAATGATAATGTTGATGGAGAATTGCTGATTTATGATAAGGCTGGAAAACATATTATGACAAAAGTGTTTTCAGGAGGTGAGCTTAATGGAAAATATATTGAATACTTTGGAAAAGATGTAAAGGAAGTAGAGGCCAATTATAGCAAAGGGAAGATAGAAGGTAAAGCAATTGTTTATTTTCCTGATGGAAAACAACTTAAGACTATGTATTACAAAGGAGGTGAATTGAACGGGGAGTTTGTTGAATATTATAAATCAGGTAATATATACTCTAAGGGTAATTATTTGAATGGGTACTATACAGGAGAATGGACTATATATCATGACAATGGAAAAGTAAGGGAGATTAAAAAGTATGGTGAAAAGGGAGTTCCTGTAGGAGTTTGGAAAAGCTATTATGAAAATGGGAATCTATTAGATGAAAAGATTTACAATGCGAAGGGACAGTTGAATGGAGAATATAAAGAATACGGTGAAGACGGTAAGCTTTATTATACTTTTATTTATTTAAATGACCTTCTAAAGTCATATACATTTTATAAAAAGGACGGAACCATTGCTTCTGAAGGAAAGGAGAAATCTAAAGTAATTCATATGAAAGCCTTTTATGAAGATGGTGTAACGATGAGAGCAGAAGGTAAATACCTAAAAGGTAAAGAAGATGGAGAGTGGAAGTTTTATGATAAATATGGAAAACTGTCAAAGATAGAAAACTATAAGGATGGACAAATTGTCTCACATAAGTCTTTCTTCAAAAATGGAGAAATTAAAGATGAAGGTGTATACCAAAATGGTATGTTGGACGGGTATTATAAATCCTATTTTGTAAATGGAAAAACTTATGCAGAAGGTTGGTATAGAGCAGACAAACAGGAAGGTTATTGGTATTATTATCATCCTAATGGAAAGTTGAATTCCGTTTATTATTATGAAAATGGTGAAAAAACAGGCTTTGTGGAAGAATACGATATTGTGGGGACTAAATATAAGGAAACAGAATATCGGGATGGTATACTGGTAAAAGATATCTATATGGACAGTACAGGTACTGTTTATTCAGAAAGTGTTTTTGTTGCAGGTAGCGGTAATCTTAATCATAAATATAAGCATGGCCCAAAAATGGTTGAAGGTAAAATGGTGAATGGTGATTGGGAAGATAAAGTTGTATGGTATCATGGAAATGGGAAAGTTGCAGAGGTTATCAATTATCACCTGGGATATAAGCATGGAAAATCAGAAACTTATAGAGATAATGGAAAACCCCATGCCCAAGGACAATATTATTTTGGACAAAGGCATGGTGAGTGGAAATGGCTGCAGAGTAATGGAAAGCTAAGTCATACAGGGAAATATACGTATGATACAAGAGACAGTATTTGGAATTACTATTATTCTGATGGAAGTATTTTCAGGAAAGCTTCATTTAAGTATAATAAACTCGAAGGCGAACAAGTTTATTATGCTCCTGATGGTGGCGAAATAGCCTTGATTAGAACTTTTAAAGATGATGAATTAGTCTCTTATTCTTACCTTGATAAAAATAAAGAAAGAGTGCCTGAAATAGCTGTAAATAATGAAGTTTCAACTATAGTAGGTTATTACAGTAATGGAAATAAGTCTTATGAATATACATTGAAATATGGTGAAAGGGAAGGAAAGACAACTATGTATTACACCACCGGCCAAAAATATTTTGAAGAATCTTATGCCGATGGATATCAGACTGGAGAAGCCATTTACTACTATAAAAACGGTAAAGTATTAAGTAGGGAGAACTACAGCTTTGATGAATTGAACGGGCCATGTTTCTATTATTATGAAAATGGAAAATTGAAGGCAGAAGAAAATTATATTTTAGGAGTGAAGCATGGTAAGTTTAAGTATTATGATCAAAATGGGAAGGTGACAGAAGTTAAGGTATATAATTATGGAGATTTAATTAAGTAGCATGAGTAAGACGAAAAAATATTATTTAGGGATACTGGTTGCTTTACTAAGTTGGAGCATTGGCAGTGCCCAGGATATAAATCAGATCCGCGCTAAATATAATGATCAGCTCGCAGTTTATCTTAAGAAAAGCAAACACCTGACCATAGGTGTAAAATCAGATTCCATTCATGCAAGTGCAATCTCAGTGAATGAAGTTTTTTATTTGGATGATAAATCAAATATTTTCTCTTCGAGAAGCATATATACTTCACAATTTGTCAAGGTATCTGATATTAATGCTTATACAATGATTCCTTCCGGGGCTAAATATAAGGAAGTAAAGGTGAAGGATTTTGAAGTTAAAGATGTGGACGAGCCCGGAATTTTCTATAACGACCTACAGTCGATTCAATTTGTTTTTCCTCATGTAAAGAAAGATTGTAAAACGTTTTATACCTATAAGGAAACCTTTATAGAACCCCGACTTATAGGTGCATTCTATTTCGCTGCAGAAGCGCCTGTTGAGTATTCGGAATATAAGGTGACTTATGATAAAAATATAAAGATAGGTTACAAACTGTTTGGTATTAATGCGTCCGAGGTTCAACATACCAAAACAGAAAAAGGTAAGCTAATTACCGAAACATGGGTATTAAAAGAAGTTCCTAAAATAGAGTCAGAAGGTGGCGCACCTAACTTTAGATATTATACTCCCCAGATTTTTGTGTATGTAACCGAAGCTTTTAAAAAAGGTGCATGGGTTGGTATTAATCGTGATGAGAATGACTTGTATAACTGGTGTTATGGATTTATAGAAAAAATGAATAAGGATGAAGAATCCAAACTAAAGCAACTAACAGATTCCTTAACAGCCAATAGTAAAGATAATTTGGAAAAATCGAAAAAGATTTTTTACTGGGTTCAGGATCATATTAAATATGTTGCTTTTGAAGATGGATATGGAGGGTTTATACCAAGAACTGCCGCTGACGTTTTTAGAAAACGCTATGGAGATTGTAAAGACATGGCCAATATAATAGTAACCATGCATAAAATGGCTGGTATGGAAGCCTTTCATACATGGATCGGTTCCAGAGATTTACCTTACTCAATCAAAGAAGTTCCTACCACTTCTAATTTTAATCACATGATTGCTGCTGTTAAATTAGGTGATGAATATGTGTTTCTGGATGCAACGGGAAGATATGAACCATTCGGTTATGTTACTTCTATGATTCAGGGAAAAGAGGGCCTTATAGGAAAGTCAAAAGATACGTTTGAGATAGTAAAGGTGAAAGAAATGCCTTATACCTCTAACCGATATTATGACTCGATTGTAATTACTGCTGATGGTGGAGTTATTAAAGGAAAAGGTAAAAGAGTGTTAACCGGATATCCAAAAATAGAAGTTACTTATCCGATAGAAGGTAAGAGCAAAGAGAAGAGAGATGAACTTGTTAAAAATTATTTGGTGATAGGAAATAATAAATGCCTTATTAATAATTATGATATTCGTAATCTGAACGATAAGGAAAAGCCACTTGAGTTTGAGTTTGATTTTTTATTGCATGATTATGTAAATAAAAGTTCCAATGAATTATATGTTAATTTGAATTTGTCCAAAGATCTTAAAAATTCCTTATTACCTAAAGACAGGAAGACATCATTGGAGCGAGATTATAAATATGAGATAAAGGAGACTGTCGTGTTTGAAATTCCGAAAGGATTTAAGTTGGGATATTTACCTGAAAACTCAAGTTTGAAAGAAGATAATTTTGGATTTACTATCAATTATAAAATAAGTGGTAATACAGTTACCTATAACAAAACCATTTATATTGACTATCTTCAACTCCATAAGGATAAATTTGAAAGTTGGAATAATATGGTGAAAGAATTAAATAAAGCTTATAAAGAAAATATTTCAATCATTAAAAAATAAATACAATGCGAAATTTACTCATTGCTCTGCTCTTTGTTTTTACAGTTAGCCGTTATTCCATGGCTCAGGAGTTTGAATATGATTTTTATGACTGGACGGATGATAGAAAACCATTTCAATTGTCAGATCTTGAAAACAAAGAACCGGCAATATTTTTAAAAGACCTTAGAGCTATAGAGTTCGCCTATGATAAAGATGGAAATGCTATTTGCTATTATACTCTGCATAAAATTATAAAGGTAAACACAGATGAATCTATTCAGGAGTTTAATAAAGTATATATATCATTGTATAATACTTTAGATATTTTGGATTTAAAAGTGCGTGCTATAAATACAAGTGGAAAAATTACCTATCTGGATAAGTCTAATATTAAAGAGGTAAAAAGTGAGGATACGCCCGGGTATAAAATATTTGCTGTAGAAGGAGTTGAAAAAGGTAGTGAGATAGAATATTTATATAAGCTGAAGAAAAACTATTTTAATTTCTCCAGAGAATATTTTCAAAGCATTTATAAAAGCAAGGATGCCACATTTGAACTGATATCTCCGGAAAACCTGGTGTTTGATACGAAAGGATATAATGGTTTTCCTGTGTTGAAAGACACCGTAGTTGATTCTAAAAGATTTTTGTCTGCGAAAGGATTCAGTGTTACTCCGAAAACTAAAGAAGAATATTCATTTTACCGGACAGAGTTAATGCGGGTAGAGTATAAACTGGGATATAATACGAGCAGAGGAAAAACTAAAATTTTTACCTGGGCCAATGCGGGAGAGAGAGTTTATGGTATGTTAAGTGAAGGCCAGGCAACTTATAATAAACAGGTTCAGAAAATAATTTCCAAGAATAAACTGAATGGCATATCCGATACAAGGAAGCGAATTAAAGCAATTGAAAATTATATTAAGAATAACTATTTGATAGTTACTAACGGGCCTGCTCCCAGCGAACTTGGTGCAGTATTGAAAAGTAAGACTGCTTCCACTAAAGGTATTGTTATGTTGTTTATGAACTTTTTTAATAATACTCAAACGAATTATTCTATTGTGTTAACCACTAATCGTTCTGAGCTGAAGTTTGATCCGGAATTTGAATCTTGGGATTTTTTAGAAAACTACTTGTTTTATTTTCCTGAAATAAATGAGTATTTGGCGCCATCCATATCTACTATGCGTATGCCGATGATTCCTTATAATTGGGCGCATAACCATGGCTTATTTATTAAACCGGTAACCTTGGGCGGATATTCTACCGCAGTAGGAGAAGTGAAGTTTATTGAAGCTTTTAGCTGTGAGAAAAACACGGATTGGCTTGATCTCAAGGTAAAGTTTGTGAATGATATGGAAAAAGCTGAAGTCCATGTGAAAAAGAAACTGGGTGGTTATAATGCTATCTATATTCAACCCTATTACTCTTTACTTGATGAGGAAAATAAGAAGAAAATTTCAGAAGAGTTGTTGAAGACCTATGCAAAAGGAGCTCAGGTAAGTAATATTAAAGTTGCTAATTTTGATAAGGACTTGTGTCCTTTGGAGGTGCCTTTTGAGCTAGAAGGAGATTTGACCAGTGAGACTTTAATAGAAAAAGCAGGTAATAAATATATTTTCAAGATCGGTGAAATTATTGGCCCGCAAGTGGAGATGTATCAGGAGAAAAAGAGGGTTGCAAAAGTTGAAAACACCTATAATAGGTCTTATATAAGACATATAGAATTAGAGATACCGGAGGGGTATAAGGTAGTTAATCTAAAAGATTTAAATATGGATATTTCTTTCGGGGATGATAAAACAAAAACGATGGCTTTTATATCTAAATATAAGCAGGAAGGAAATGTTGTAGTGGTAGATGTAGAAGAATACTATAAAAATATTATTTATGAAGTAGAGGAGTTTGAAAATTTCCGCAAGGTGATAAATGCTGCTGCGGATTTTAATAAAATATCCTTAGTACTTGAAAAAGAGTAATAGTGTGAGGAGAAGATTTGGTTACAAAAATCTTCTCCTCCTTTTTATTGAATTAACTTTTGGATAGCCTGGTGAACTCTCGCAAAGTTAAATCGATCCAATACGTTCTGAAACTGTCTTGTTATCTGATCATTTTTTAGATTCCCTATACTACCTTCATGAGTGTGGTGTATTTGGTCTGGAGCCTGGAATTGGTTTTCTTCTACCATCTTACCCACCTTCTTATATGCTTCTCTGAATGGCATACCATCCAGCACAAGCTGGTTAACCACTTCTACAGTGAACAGATATTTGTATTTATCATCTTTCAGCAGATCTTGTTTAACCTTAATATGCTGAAGCATAAACTCTGCAATTTGCAAACATGAATTTATTTCTTCAAAAGCAGGAATAAAGTTTTCTTTAATGATTTGTAAATCTCTATGGTATCCGGAAGGTAAATTACTGGTCATTAAAGCAATCTCATTTGGTAGTGCTTGTATTTTATTACATTTCGCTCTGATCAATTCAAATACATCCGGATTTTTCTTATGCGGCATAATACTTGAACCTGTGGTTAGTTCATCCGGAAATGTAATAAAGCCAAAGTTTTGATTCATGTATAAGCATACATCCATTGCCATTCTTCCAAGCGTAGATGCAAGAGAGGCGAGGGCAGAGGCTACGTTTCTTTCTGTTTTACCTCTTCCCATCTGGGCATATACCACATTATAGTTTAAACTGTCAAAACCTAAGAGGTCTGTAGTCATTTGACGGTTTAACGGGAAAGACGAGCCATAACCGGCGGCCGACCCCAATGGGTTTTTATTGGTAATTTTGTAAGCAGCCTGCATCATTTCCATGTCATCCACGAGGCTTTCTGCATAGGCACCAAACCAAAGGCCAAAGGAAGATGGCATTGCTATCTGAAGGTGTGTATAGCCAGGAAGAAGATAGTCTTTGTGTTTTTCACTCAGATCAATTAATCTTTTAAATAGTTTCTCAGTATTCTTTACTGTATGTTCTATGGCACTTCTTGTATATAGTTTTAAATCCAGTAATACCTGGTCATTTCTGGATCTTCCGCTATGAATCTTTTTACCTACATCTCCTAAGCGCTGAGTAAGCAGAAGTTCTACCTGAGAGTGTACGTCTTCTACACCATCTTCAATGCGGAAATTTCCCTCTTTAATTTCTTTATAGATATTCTTGAGTTCGGCATGAAGTGTTTTTAATTCTTCTTTAGTCAGAAGACGGATACTCTCCAGCATTTGTGTATGGGCTAATGAGCCCAATACATCAAACTCTGCAAGGAACATATCCATTTCTCTGTCTTTACCGACAGTGAATTTTTCTATTTCTTTATTTACATCTGTATCTTTTTGCCACAGTTTCATTGATCTTGATTTATTATGATTTTCTTGATTGCCTTGATTACTCTTCTACTACTTTCTAAGTTCTACATTTAATTTCAGGCTTTCACTTTTAAATTACTGTTTTAAACTTGAATTATTAAGGATTTACTTGATTACATTGATTTCCATTCTGCTACTTTCTAATATCTGCATTTAATTTCAGGCATTGTACTATTAAAGTGTTGTTTTTAACCTGATTATTTTTTACAACAAATATTTAAGCTGATACTAATTAAATCGTCGCTGTTTTTATGAGTTGTTTTAATTTTTTTTAATAAGCAGGGTTTAATTTGTTGTTATGAATTCTTTTAAACTCCAGGCTTTTGGCTCCGAAGTTGATAAGTAATCCAATCTCCATTTTATAAGCTTCCAAATAATTCATCGCTTGATTAAAATGAATGTCTTCAAGTTTTGACACTGCTTTAAGTTCTACCATGATTTTATTTTCCACGAAAAAGTCCACACGTCTTGTTCCAACATCAATTCCATGATAAAATATGGTCATCTCCATTTCTCTCTCAAATCCTAATCCCTCCTTCTCCAATTCAATAGCCAAACATCTTTGGTAAATCACCTCCTGAAATCCATTTCCTAAAAAGGAATGTACTTTCATGGCAGCGCCTATAATCTTTCCTGTTAATTCTTTATGCTGTAGGCTCCTGTCAATCATATTTAAGAAAAACTTGTTTCTAAAATCAGGCCATCAAGTAATCCTTTAAAATCATGGTAAAGACAGCATTTTTTCTTAACACACAATTTCACTCAATACTGCAATGTATCTATCTATTCCTTGTTCAATTTCGCTTAACCAGATAAATTCATTAGCGGTATGCGATCTTTTGGAGTTGCCAGGCCCCATTTTCAATGAAGGTATGGTTAGTAATGCCTGATCGGAAGTAGTAGGTGAGCCGTATGTTTGTCCTCCATGCTTAATACCTGCCAATACAATAGGAT
>DATCKK010000078.1:0-1769 GCA_036562325.1 Cytophagaceae bacterium
CTGTTAAACAGATATTTGAGGAACAGGTTTAAGAGCAGACATCCAATTACTACCACGGGTACTTTAAGGCTATACCATCGATGCTTCTTTATGAAAAGGAAGTAAACAAGTAAAATAATGAACATTGCAGGGATAAATTCCTTTGAGGCAAGAAAGCTCATTACTTTCATAAAGGTAGTTACCGAAGGCGTAGTAAACTGGTGTACCCATTGATAGGCCAGGTCGTCGAAGTGCTCCTGCTTGTCGTAAAACAAGACTTTTACAATTAACCCAAACGAAAAGATTGAAACAAAGAAGAGTATGCCTGTTATGATAAACTCAATGGAAAAAAGTGTAATAATGGCAATGGTCTTCCTGTAAACCTTCTGAATCATAAAATCAAAACTAATGTACTACACCTTTGTTTTTAAATGGTAAATATATAGTAATTTATGTCAGAACCTGGTGTAAGCTTCCCCAAAATAGGGCCATTTAAAAATAGAGTTTCAACAAACTCATTGAGGCATTGTCCGAAATGAGTGCGTTAGAACCAAAAAAATATTAAATTTAGATAAGCCCTATGAAAAAGACGAAATTTACAGAAACCCAGATTATAGCTATCCTTAAGAAACAGGAAGCTGGAATGAAAGTCTCCGAAATATCCAGAGAACACGGTATTAGTGAGGCTACTTTTTACAATTGGAAGGCGAAATATGGCGGAATGGAAGCCAGTGATATAAAAAAGCTTAAAGATCTAGAAGATGAGAATGCAAAGCTAAAAAAGATGTATGCAGAACTTAGTCTTGTCCACCAAGCATATAAAGATGCGGTAGAAAAAAAGCTTTAAAGCCTGACGAAAAGAAAATGCTTATAACCCATATGATTACAGAACATTCAGTAAGTATTCGTCGGGCTTGCAAGGAGGTTGGATTACCTCGAAGTACCTTTGAATATAAGGCAGTTATAAAAAACGATGCCCCCATTATTGAGGTATTGACTTCACTTACCGAACGCAAAAGTACTATAGGCTTCTGGAATAGTTTTTACCGGATAAGAAGAATGAATTATAACTGGAATCATAAACGGGTGTATCGGGTATACACTAAAATGGGCCTGAATATAAGAAGTCGACCGAAGAAAAGGTTGCCAGCAAGGGCAAAGCAGGAATTATTTCAACCTGTAAAAATTAATCAGGTATGGTCGATAGATTTTATGTCAGATAGCTTATGGAATGGTCAACGATTCAGATTATTAAATATAATGGATGATTACAACCGAGAAATGTTATCCGTAGAAGTTGATACATCCATACCAACCCTTCGATTGCTGAGAGTTCTTGAGAGGTTGAAAGAAAGCAGAGGTATTCCTGAAATGATTAGAGTAGACAATGGACCTGAATTTATTTCTGGCAAATTAGATGCATGGTGCAAAGAAAATAAAGTTGTATTAGCTTTTATACAACCAGGAAAGCCAACTCAGAATGCCTTTATAGAAAGATGCAACGGAACCATAAGACGGGACCTATTAAACGCATATGTTTTTAAAACGATCAGTGAAGTGCAAACAATGGCCGAAGAATGGAGAATTGATTACAATACTCAAAAACCGCATAAATCATTAGGATATAAAACTCCGGCAGATCTCTTATGCGAAGAATTGAATTAAAAACTCTATTTTTGAATGGCCCGGAATTAAGGGAAGCCTACAATAGGTGTATATTGGAAGCGTTTTTATTGTATTATTAATACGTTAATAGCCAATAGTTTACCTATGCTTAAGTTGTATAATTT
>DATCKK010000660.1:0-5899 GCA_036562325.1 Cytophagaceae bacterium
ATTTTGGGGAGATGGGATAGTTTTTTTAAAGTGTAGTTTTTTCTTGGATAGAATGAGATGAAATAGGATTTTTTTTAGTTGGTTTATTTTGTCTTTTTTGGCTGGTGAGCTATTTTATTTGTGGCAAGACATTTGGGTCAATTTCGTGTTTTCCTTCGAAAATGATTACGGATAGATTTTTAATGTTTTTTTTAAATTCTTCTATTTGTTGTATATGTTCTTCTTTAAGAAGTGGGTCCTCATTCCCATAAATGATATAAGTTCGATGATTTTGAATGTACTCCGGAGAAAAAATAAAGTCTGTATTCATATCTGGAGGAAAAATACCGGCCCAAAGTATCAATTTATTAAATTCAGGTTGGAATTTATCTATCCATCGGCAGAGAGCAGGAACTCCCTGAGAAAAACCTAATAAATTGAAGGTTATTTTTTTATTATTAATCTGACCAGTAATGTGTTTATAAAGTTGGTTAAGGTAGTTGCAATAGTCTTTAATCTCATTTTCACGGTCTTCTTTGGTCATCCAGGTAGCCCCTACTCGTCCGCTGAATCCGGTCAGATAAAACCGGGACAAAGCTTCGGGAGCTATTATGACGGTTTTTTCATCCAACAGAGGGGTGAATTTTTGTATGAAATATTGAGCCAGTTGTCCGTATCCGTGTAGTACAAACCAAATCGTGTCGGTTTTTTCCGTAAGGTTTCCAAGGGTGAAGTATCTTGCCGTCTTTTTTACTTCCAGATAGTTTGCTTCCATAGATTAAAATTATCTTTTTTATTTCGTTTTTCTATATTTGATAGTAAACGTAATCCACAATGAAAAAAATTCTATTGCTTGGCGCGGGCAGGTCCTCCTATTCTTTAATTCAGTACCTGATTAAACTTGTACAGCAAAACCAATGGCAACTGACTGTAGGAGATAACTCTATAGAGGCCGTAAATGCCAAACTTAAGGCTGCGTCTAATACTTCGGCCATAGCATTTGATGTGGATGATATACATCAAAGAGAACAGGTTATTAAGGATTCTGACCTGGTTATATCCCTTCTTCCACCTCCTTTTCATTATAAAATTGCAGTAACCTGCCTTCAGTTTTCAAAGCATTTGTTAACAGCTTCCTATGTAAGTGAGGAAATCAATAACCTGGATAAACAGGCAAAGGATAAAGGTGTACTGATTCTCATGGAGACGGGCCTTGATCCGGGCATAGACCATATGTCGGCTAAACTGGAGATAGATAGAATTAAAGAAGAAGGTGGAAAACTGGTTGCCTTTAAATCCTATACCGGAGGCCTGGTGGCACCGGAATCCGATAACAATCCATGGAACTACAAAGTAACCTGGAATCCAAGAAACGTGGTGCTTGCAGGGCAGGGAACAGTGAAGTACCTTGAAAAAGGAGCTTATAAGTTTATTCCCTACCACCATTTGTTTACAAGGACAGAGACGGTTTATGTAGACGGATATGGTAGTTTTGAAGGGTATGCGAATAGGGACTCTCTCAAATATATTTCTATCTATGGACTGGAAGGTACACCTTCTTTTATTAGAGGAACCCTTAGGAAGCCGGGGTTTTGCTCTGCCTGGAATGTACTGGTCCAACTGGGCCTTACAGAAGACTCTTATGAAATAGATAATCTGTCGTCTTTGTCATACAGTCAATTCACAGAATCTTTTTTACCCGAAGGAGAGGGTAGCTTGAGAAAACGAATAGCAGATTATTTGAACATAGCTCCTGAAGCAGAAGTGTTAGATAAGGTAGAATGGTTGGGCCTTTTGGAAGATAAGAAAATAGGTTTGAGCAAAGGAACTCCTGCCAACATTCTGCAGAAACTTATTGAAGAGAAATGGCAACTGGGTAAAGAAGATAAAGATATGATTGTGATGCAACATCAGTATGAATACGAATTGCAGGGAAAACGGAAAAAGCTGGTGTCTTCATTAGTTGTGAAAGGGGAAAATTCATCGGATACGGCAATGGCTAAAACAGTAGGTTTGCCATTGGGTATTGCCGCTAAATTAATACTTCAAAATAAAATTGCATTAACAGGGGTACATATCCCCATTCGCAAAGAAATTTATGCTCCGATTTTGAAAGAGCTGGCAGAGTTGGGAATAAAATTTATCAATGAAGAAGAGATATTATGACTCTAAGTAAAGAAACAACTTATAAATGGAGATAGTAAGGCTTTAATAAGTTAGAAAAGCTTTCGGAATAGCTGTTTCCATTTTTAATTACGAGTTCTTTTATTGAAATATTGTCGGAGGGCTGGTGCGTAAAAGTCAATATTACTCTGAAAACCGGAGAAGATAAATTGTCTCTAACTTCTAATTTTTCATTCAGGTACAAGTTTCTTTTTCTGGCTTTGTCAATAAACTCTTCTGAAGCCTGTGCAGGAAGAAGGCAGGTAAACACCCCAGTGGGTTTTAGTAGTTTTGCGACAGAATCTAATAGTTCATCGAATGATAAGAACTTACTGTGGTAAGCGACATTGATTGAATCTTTGGAAGACTGGAGGTAGTTACTATAAAACGGCGGGTTGGATATGATAAAATCATATTGCTTATTCATTCGCCGGGCGAAGTTTTGTATACTTTCGTTGTATATACTTATCCGATCATTCCATGGGCTGTTTTTGGCGTTCATTGCTGCCTGGCCTGCAGCATCTGTATCAATCTCCACGGCATCAATTCTTGCATTGGTTTTTTGAGCGAGCATCAATGCAAGCAATCCGGTTCCCGTACCGATATCAAGAATTTGGCTTACACCATCCGGATTTACATAAGCTCCAAGAATGCAGGAGTCCGTACAAACTTTCATGGCGCAAAGATCCTGATCTATCCGAAACTGCTTAAAGTCAAAATAAGTGTTAGCCATTCAGTTCTATATTTACATTTAACCTATATATAGTCTATCAGGAATATAATCCGCTTTCGTAGCCTTCATCGATTGACAACTCGGGGCTTTCAGCACTTTTTACGGCCAGTTTGTCACAAACTTCATTTTCTGTATTCCCTGCATGCCCTTTTACCCATTGTAACTTCACTTTATGTTGCCTGTATATTTTAATAAACCGTCTCCATAGGTCTTCGTTTTTTTTGTCTTTAAAGTTTTTCTTTTCCCAGCCCCAGATCCAGCCTTTCTCCACAGCATCTACTACATATTTGGAGTCGGAATATACAAGTACATTTTGGCCGGGGTGTTTTAATGATTCAAGTGCCACAATCACTGCGAGCAGCTCCATACGGTTGTTGGTAGTTTTGCGGAACCCCTGGCAAAGCTCTTTTCTATGTTGTTTATACTTCATTACAACTCCGTATCCACCAGGGCCCGGGTTCCCTTTGGAAGCACCGTCTGTATAAATAATTATCCGATCTTCGTTCACCATTATATGCCCAATTCTTCTATTAAAAATTTCTTTAGTTGGCCAATATGTTCTTCGGTCAATGCAGGGAAGTTGGCAATCCGGAAAGTGTTTTTGGCCCAGGTCCCATAACCGTTTCCGAGTAATAACCCTTTTTCGAATGCAGCCTGTTTTACTTTAGAAATAATATCAGGACCAGCTTCGATAGCAATGACTGTTTCTGATCTCACTTCCGGATTTTTAATAAGTACATGTACGCCTTTTAGTTTATCCAGAAATTGATACCAGCTTTGAGCTCTTTCGAATAGGATCGAATGAATGCGTCCAATATCCGCTCTGTTTTCCATTACCTCTTTCAATAGGAAAATAGCTAATACGTTAGGTGTATGTGTAGTTTGCCAATCCTGCATTTTCTCGAGTTGAAACAAAAGACTGTTGTAATGGCCTCGTTCATTAACTTCTTTTGTTTTGGCAATGGCTTTGGGTGAAAGAATTAACAAAGCCATTCCTGCGGGAAGCCCAAAACATTTTTGTACAGAGGCAAACCATACATCTGCGAGTGTGAAATCAAGTTTAACACCCGCCATGGAAGAGGTGGCATCTATAGCGATCAGACTGTCTGCGTATTCATTTCTTATTTGTTGCAACAGTTCATTGCTGACCTGGGTTGCATTGGAAGTTTCGTTATGAGTAAGGCAGATTACTTCTGCCGATTCCTTGTTTAGCTTATGGACAGGCAGAGGCTCTTCTATCCCAAAAGCTATACCTGAGGCAGGTTTTATCTTTTGGGCATACTCCATCCATTTTTGCCCGAAAGCACCATTAAATAGGTGCAGGCTTTTATTTTTTACTAATGACTGGCTGATTACTTCCCAGCATTCGGTAGCAGAGGAAATATAGAGCACAACATAGTCTTCAGGTATATCCAGTTTGGATTTTACTGCAGCGATAGTGGATTTTGAAAGTTCAACAAACTCCTTACTACGGTGATTAACACTTAGAATACCGGATGAAACAGCCTGTTGAAGATATTTGTCAATACCAGGATCTAATTGGGAAGGGCCCGGATAGAACGAAATCATTTCTTAGCAGTGATGAAATAGTTTAACGCTATCGTATAACTATTCATTCCAAAACCACAGATAACCCCCAGACAGTTTTTGGCAAGATAGCTTTTATGACGATACTCTTCTCTGGCGTATACGTTGGAAATATGTACTTCCACTACAGGAGTTTTGATAGCGGCTATGGCGTCTGAAATTGCAATGGATGTGTGTGTGTATGCACCCGCATTTAAAATTATTCCATCATAGGAAAAACCAACTTCGTGAAGTTTATTGATCAACTCTCCTTCAATATTCGATTGAAAGTATTCCAGGTCAATTTCAGTGTATTGTTTTTTTAGTTCTTTGAAAAAATCTTCAAAGCTTTGATTACCATAAATACTGGTTTCCCGTACTCCTAATAAATTAAGGTTAGGGCCATTTATAATAAGTATTTTCATAATTTCGTCTAACTGTTAAATTTACTTGTATGTCCTGGGAAATACTAATCAAGCAATTTCGCAATTTTTTGCTTCTGGAGCGATCTCTTGCCGGCAATTCGGTAGAGGCTTATGTGCATGATGTTGTAAAGCTAAAACAGTTTTTAGAAATCTCCAATTTGAATATTAATCCTACAGAGATGACTACCCAGGTAATTCAGGATTTTCTGGAATATATTCATCAGTTGGGAATGACTCCGCACTCCCAGGCGCGGGTGCTCTCGGGGGTGAAGGCTTTTTTCAAGTTTATGCATATGGAAGAGCTAATTAAGGAAGATCCATCTTCGTTGGTAGAAGCTCCCAAATTGGGAAGAAAACTTCCCGATACTCTGTCATTCCCGGAAATTGAAAGAATCCTGAATTGTATCGATTTGTCAACACCTGAGGGTGCCAGAAACAGAGCCATGCTGGAAACACTCTATAGTTCCGGATTACGTGTAACGGAACTGGTAGAATTAAAGCTTACCAATATTTTTGAAGATATAGGCTTTTTAAAGATAGTTGGAAAAGGAGATAAGGAAAGATTGGTTCCAATAGGAAAGGATGCGCTAAAGTATCTTAAAATTTATAAAGAAGAGGTTAGGGTACATATTCCTGTTCAAAAGGGTTTTGAAAATTATGTTTTTCTTAATCGCAGAGGAAAAAGTTTAACGAGGGTAATGGTTTTCACTATAATAAAAGAACTGGCGATAAAAGCAGGTATTAATAAAAATATCAGCCCGCATACTTTTAGACATTCTTTTGCTACTCATCTGATTGAAGGTGGAGCCGATTTACGTGCGGTACAGGAAATGCTTGGGCACGAATCTATCACTACAACTGAAATATACACCCACCTGGATAGAGATTACCTGAAACAAATTATTCATGACTTCCATCCCAGAAGTTGATGAGATGATATATTAATTTAAATACTCCGAAGTAATTATTTCTGCAGGTAGTACCGAATATTCCATCCGTTCAAATTCACTTAACAGGAAATAATCTTTTTGCC
>DATCKK010000107.1:0-1861 GCA_036562325.1 Cytophagaceae bacterium
ACCTAATGCTTTCTGTATCGTTTGGGATCTAACAGGTTCAAAGAAAGATGGAGGTTTGCCATGGTGTTTATTGAATTAAGAAATGTTGTGCATTCCTACTATTTAGGAGAAATAGAGGTACCGGCAATTCGGGATGTTAGCTTCGAGATTAAGAAGGGGGAAATGGTTGCGCTGGTGGGGCCTTCGGGTAGCGGAAAAACAACCATTATCAACCTGCTTGGTACTTTGGATATTCCAAAGAAAGGCAATATCTATGTTAACGGAAAAGATTTGGGAGGCTTTACCGAACAGGAAAAGATTAAATATCGTCAAGATGAGGTCAGCTTTGTATTTCAATTTTTCAACCTCTTTCCAACCTTAAACGTCTATGAAAACATCGAGTTCCCCCTACTTTTTAAAAAAGTTGCAGCAAAAGAAATTGAATATCGGGTTACTGAGGCTATCAATTTGGTGGGTTTAACCGGGTTGGAAAAAAGGAAAACTAATGAACTGTCCGGAGGACAAAGACAAAGGGTGGCAATAGCAAGAGCTTTAGTCTCAAATGTTCCGTTGGTTTTGGCTGATGAACCCACGGCAAATTTAGACGGAGAAAACTCATTTAAGGTAATGGAATTAATGAAGGAAATCAATAATAAATTTAAAACTACTTTTATTTTTAGCACGCACGATCCTAGAGTAATGAGCTTTGCCAATAAAATTATTGAGTTAATCGACGGTAAAGTTGTGAAAGTTGATGACAACAGCAGTAGTGAAGGAATGAATGGAGATGAGGGGTAGAGGAGTTGAGTGGGAGGTAATTATTGCGGGGAAGCGGTTTCCCCAGTATTCTTCGACGGTTACTTTAATCAAGCCTAGGGAAGGGGTAAATCTTCTTTTTGATTTAGGTTCGCCTTATGACAATAATTTGTTGCGCAGAGTACTACAAAGGCATAATTTAGGACCTGACGATATTACTCATGTGCTTTGTTCCCACTGGCATATAGATCATTTAGGCGGAATTATGTTGTTCCCGAAAGCAGAAATAATTAGTTCAAAGGAGACCCTTAAAACCCAGAAAGAATTGTGTGCGGCAGTAGTTGAAGCGGAGAAAAAAAAGAATCCGGTACAGGAGTTGACCCGACTTTTGATGGAACATATTCTTGCAGATTCTCCTTTTACTGGAGGTAACCTCAGGAAGTTTCATGCCATGGCTAATATCACGATACGCAATGCCATCTATTTAAAGGAGTTTATCCGTAAATACGAAGATGATAAGATTTTTGTTGTTGACCAGAGTGAAACTACGTTATTTGGTTCTTTGAAAATCTTCAAGGTTGGCTATCATACGGAAGGGGATCTGATTGCTACTTTTACAGATTCCAAAGGTAAAGAGGTCTTTGTTGTCGGCGATGTGGTTACAGGAATTGGAGATTCTGAAGATGAACAAGTATGGATGTATCGTCTAAAGAGGAAGGATAGGGAAAAGAAGGTTTTAATTGTACCTGGGCATGGCAATGTTTTTTCTGTAAGGTAATGTAAAATGGAGCATAAAGTGAGATTAAAGTTTATTTCTGATCAAGAAATAATTCAACTAGAGAGTGGTAAGGTAACGGCATATAAGATGGAAATTGAAAAATTTGAAATCACGGAATATGGGCTTGAAGCGTGTGTAAAACGGGAAGTGTCAAAAGAGGCAAGAACATTGCTTAAACAAATAATTGTCGATAAATACCAAGCTACTAATATCAGTATTAAAAAAAGGCGGGGTATACGTTTCGGTCAACCGTATGCCCTTCTAGAAAAAGATGGGAATAAAGTTTTGGTAAATACCTCGATTAGCCATTGTGAAAATGTAATAGCTGTCTGCGCCAGTGAGAATAAG
>DATCKK010000661.1:0-23061 GCA_036562325.1 Cytophagaceae bacterium
CTATATATACCATGAAAGAAGGGCTATCCAATAACTTCATCAAAAGTCTTGTATTTGACAATTATGATAATCTCTGGATGGCCACCAACAACGGCGTTACCAGATTCAATATAGAAACAAGAAAAGCCAAATCTTACACCATAAAGGATGGACTACCTTCCTGCTCATTTTATTTTAATGCTAAATACAAAGATGAATCGGGTAAAATTTACTTTGGTACCACAGAAGGCTATCTTCTGGTCAATACGGAAAATATCATTACCAATCAGGTTATCCCTCCTATTGTAATTACAGAGTTTAAGGTCAATAATGAAACAATACAACCTTCATTGAACAATAGTATTTTGAAAAGAAACATCAACTTTGAAAAAGAAATAACCCTTCCTTACAATTACAACTCTTTAACTTTTGAGTTTGCTGCCTTAAACTACAACAGTTCCAGAAATAACAACTATGCTTACTACCTTGAAGGCTTTGACAAAACATGGATCATGAGTGGTACTCAGCGAACCGCCACTTATACCAACCTCGATCCGGGCACTTATAAATTTCATGTAAAAGGAAGTAATAATGATAATATATGGAACGAGCAAGGTAGAACAATCATCATTAAAATCATACCTCCATTCTGGGATAGCTGGATATTCATTTCCTTAAGTATTGCTTTTGGCATATTATTAATTTATGGTTGGTATTATTGGAGAGTGCGTTCCATCCGATATAAAAACATGTTGCTTGAAGAAGCGGTAAGACAAAGGACCAAAGAGCTCAATGAAACCAACGAACAACTGGAAGCCTTTGTTTACAAAGCATCTCATGACATAAAAGGGCCTTTAAAATCCATCATTGGGTTAATGACCCTGGGTATGCAGGAGTTCAAAGATGAAAATGTCCACAACTATTTCAAGCATGTTTTAAAAACCTCAAAGAAGCTGGAAAAGCTTTTATTGGATTTACTGGAAATAACTAGAGTGAAACAGGTAGAATTAAATCTGGAAATAATCGACTTCCGGGAAATGATTGACAGTGCTATCGAAAACTTTCACAACTTCCCCGGTTTTGATAAGATGCAATTCCATATTGACATAGATGCTGCAGAACCTTTTTATTCAGACAAAAAATTATTATACCCCGTTATTCAAAACCTGGTAGAAAATCCGATCAAATATGCCGACTTTACTAAAGATGAAAATCTGTTACACATTAGCATCACCACGTCCAAATCGGGAGCTGAGTTGATTTTCAAAGATAATGGCATAGGCATTCATCAGGATTATCAGGATCAGATATTCAATATGTTCTTTAAGGCTAATGAAAATTCAAGCGGCTCCGGGCTGGGGTTGTATATTGTTAAAACTACCATTGAAAAGCTGAAAGGAAAAATTAAACTGACAAGCCAACCTGGGGTAGGCTCTACTTTTATTGTACACTTTGACCGTCTCCGGCCATAACCGCCTCTCCATTTTAAAAATTCTTAAACCCTTGGTAAAAGCTATTGTTATTCCCTAATTAGGATTTAACTTTGTTCTTACCATGTGTAAATTATTAAGATTATTTTCTTTACTGCTATTATTGCTATCTTCTCACCTGGCCAATGGACAAATACTGAATATTGAAAAGTTCAGATTGGACACAGACTCCTCCAATGTATGGATGGGAAATTTAAATCTCGGCTTTACCTCCAAAAAACAAAATACCACAGTTACTACCATCAACTCCACCGTTAACCTGGTATACTTAAGCACAAAGCACAGTTACCTGACTATAGGAAGAGTAAACTTCATCTTTGTAGAAGACAGCAAATTGATCAGCGAAGGATACGGGCATGTGAGGGCTAACCTATGGCGAAAAAAAACATTGTCCCATGAACCCTTTTTTCAATATCAGTTTGACATAGGAAGAGGACTACACAAAAGGCTGTTGTACGGCTTTACCTTTCGTGTTCAGCTAAAGGCACATGATAAGTACACACTGGGACTCAATTCCGGAGTTATGTATGAAGAAGAGTTATGGAGAGGAGAGGTTATCCGGAAAAGTTTTCTCATTGAAGAAGGTATAGCCGAAACCAAATTTTTAAAAAACACGACCAGCCTTTCCTTACGTGCAACCCTTTCTCCCCAGGTTTCTTTATTTCTGACCACATACTATCAGGCAAGGTTTGAAGATTTTTTCAGGCCAAGAGTAATATCCGATATTTCCCTGATGTTAAAAATCAGTAACCGCTTCGCATTTACCAATACCTTTGTCTCCAACTTCGATGCCGCACCTATATTGGCAGAAAACGAATTTGTATATACGTTCAATAGTACATTCACCATCAAATTTTAATTTACTTGATTTCAAAGCAGGAAACCTGCTCTTTACAGGAATCACTGTAAATAGGCGAATTGAAAAGAGTTAACAGTAAGTTGAACGGCGGAGGTTCTCTCTAGCTATCAATAAGTTATTTTTTTCCCTGAATATTCTTCGAAAAACAATCCCGAATTTTGTAACTTGCGATATGGAAAATTTTGTCGTTTCCGCCCGAAAGTACCGTCCGACCACTTTTGACAGTGTAGTGGGGCAATCGCATATTACTACTACTTTGAAAAATGCGATTAAAAACAACCACTTAGCCCAGGCATTTTTGTTCTGCGGGCCAAGAGGGGTTGGTAAAACGACAAATGCCAGGATTCTGGCCAAAACCATCAATTGCGAAAATATCACCCCCGAAATTGAAGCCTGTGATACTTGTGAATCGTGCAAAAGCTTTAATAACAGTGCATCTTTCAATGTTCACGAACTTGATGCCGCGTCCAACAACTCAGTGGACGATATCAGAAATCTGGTAGATCAGGTAAGGTACCCACCTCAATATGGGAAATACAAAATATACATCATAGATGAGGTTCACATGCTTTCCAACGCGGCATTTAACGCGTTCCTGAAAACATTGGAAGAACCTCCTAAATACGCCATTTTCATACTGGCTACAACGGAAAAGCATAAAATCATTCCAACCATTCTTTCCCGTTGTCAAATATTCGACTTCAACCGGATTCAGGTAAGAGATATTGCCGAGCATCTGGCCAGGATTGCTGAAAAAGAAGGAGTAGACGCCGATCCTCAGGCACTGCATTTGATTGCCCAAAAAGCCGACGGGGCTCTTAGAGATGCACTTTCCATATTTGACCTTATTGTCACCTTTTCTTCCGGAAACAAGGTAGACTATAAAACTACTATTGAAAACCTGCACATTCTGGACTATGACTACTATTTCAAAATGGTAGACATGCTTTACAAGCAGGATTTACCAAATGTGCTTCTCACTTTTGATGAAATCTTACGCAACGGATTCGACGGCCACAACTTTATAGTTGGACTTAGCGAGCATTTCCGTAACCTGATGGTATGCAAAGACCAGGCAACAGTAAAACTACTCGAAGTATCGGACGACGTGCGTAAGAAATACGCCGACCAGGCCGCTACTGTATCCCTCGGATTTTTATTGTCGGCGCTAAACATTGCCAACAGTTGTGACCTGAACTATAAAAGTAGCAAAAATGCCCGCCTGCATGTAGAGCTGGCATTAATGAAAATTGCTCATATAAATTCGGCTTTAAATCTCGCCAAAGAATTAACCTCTGGTAACCTTGAGGTAAAAAAAAAAACTGATAGCGTAGCAACAAGCACAGAGCCTGCAGCTACAACTACATCTTCTAAAGTCGATAAGGTCGACCTTAAGCCAACAATTAAACTTCCAAGCATCAAAGACCTTAAGACTACTGTTGTTACCAATGTTACTACTACAACCAAAACAGTTGAAGAAGTAAAACCCAATAAAGCTTCTGCCTTTACTTTAGAAGACTTAAAGAAACACTGGAACTCCTATGCAGAAAAACTAAAACAGGAGGGATTGAAAAATGAGTACTTCATACTTGCCAACAGAGAACTGCATTTACAGGAAAACTTTATCATCAAATTCAAAATCGACAATCTTGTTCAGCAGGATCAGCTAAATGCTATCAAACCGGACTTTTTAGAACATCTTCGCAAAAACCTCGACAATAACTTAATCAACCTGGAGGTAGAAATTGCCAAAGATGAAGAGATTAAAAAAATCTATACTGCACAGGAAAAACTTCTGTACTTAAGCCAGAAATACCCAACAGTAGAAGAGTTGAGAAGAAGACTGGGATTGGAAACAGATTATTAATAGGTTATAATTCCGTCTGGCTTTTTATGACATCAATAATATTCCTGACCAAACTATCATAATTCATAAAACCTTCTCCCCAATTTCCCCAAAATACACTGAACCCTTTACCCCATTTTCTGGTTTCATAAAGGTATAATTCTCCATATCAAATTATTAGTTATATTTCCACAAAATTTTGAACTTAACATTGGACTAAAACCAATATGAAGAAACTATTAGTAATTCTTTACCTCATCCCTACCCTTCTGATTGTTCAGGCACAGCCGAATACCCTGGATGAAAAATACAAAACCGAGCAAAAATCCGAGGCCGGCTATACCTATGAAACTGTAGCCAATGACCCGCTCAACGCCCGAATCTACACACTTGAGAACGGGCTTAAGGTATATCTATCAGTATACAAAGACGCCCCCAGAATTCAAACTTACATAGCTGTAAGGGCAGGAAGTAAGAACGACCCTCCCCATGCTACCGGATTAGCACATTACCTGGAACACATACTTTTTAAGGGTACTTCCAAAATCGGAACTTCGGACTGGGAAAAAGAAAAGGTAGAACTGGACAAAATTGAAAAACTATACGAAGTTTACCGACAGACAAAAGATGAAAAGGAAAGAGAAAAATTATACCGGCAGATAGACAGCATTTCTCTGGTAGCGGCCTCTTACGCCATTGCCAATGAATACGACAAGATGGTAAGCAACATCGGTGCTTCAGGGACCAATGCTTATACCTTCCTGGAACAAACCGTTTATGTGAATGACATTCCATCTAACCAGATTGAAAAATGGGCTGAAATAGAAGCAGAAAGATTCAGTGAAGTCGTGCCCAGGCTTTTTCATACAGAACTGGAAGCTGTATATGAAGAAAAAAACAAAGGGCTGGATAACGACAGAAGGAAGGTGTGGGAAGCCACACTGGAAGGACTTTTCCAGAAGCACTCCTATGGTACACAAACCACTATTGGTACGGTAGAACATTTGAAAAATCCATCTATTACTGAGATTAAAAAGTACTTCGACAAATACTATGTACCCAATAACATGGCTATTTGTATGAGCGGTGATTTTAATCCGGATGAAGTAATCAAAATCATTGATAAAAATTTCGGCAAGCTAAAAGCCAAGCCTGTTGAGCCTTTCATCGCTCCCAAAGAAGACCCTATCATTTCTCCTGTAGTAAAAGAAGTATTTGGGCCAGATGCTGAAAATGTAACACTGGCTTATCGATTTGATGGCAGTTTGAGTAAAAGCAAAGACCCTTATTATATCCAACTGATATCTATGCTGCTTACCAATGGACAAGCAGGGTTGATGGACCTGAACCTAAATCAGAAGCAAAAGGTATTAGGCGCTTACTCCTACTCCATGACCTTTAATGATTATTCTTTTCAGATACTTGCAGGGAGGCCAAGAGAAGGACAAAAACTGGAGGATGTTAAAGCATTACTATTATCACAGATTGACTCTATCAAAAACGGTAAGTTTGACGATTGGCTGTTGAAAGCTGTAATCAATGATTATAAAATGAAAAAGATGAAGGAATATGAAAGTAACCGTTTAAGGGCTGATGCTTTCGTTAATGCCTTCATAGGACAAGAGAACTGGGCAGATTATGTAAAAGAAGTAGATATTTTAGAATCCATAAGCAAAGAAGAGCTGGTAGATTTTGCCCAAAAACATTATAGCGAAAATTATGTGGTAGTTTATAAGAGACAAGGTACCGACACAACGATTCAAAAAGTCCCCAAACCAAAAATTTCCCCGGTACCGGTGAATAGAGAAATGCAGTCTGAATTTTACAACCAGGTTATGAATAAGCCTTCGCCTTCTATTGAGCCTGTCTTTATTGACTACAACAAAGACCTTACTTCATTTACTGCAAAAAATAAACTGCCTGTTATCTATAAACAAAACAAGGAAAACGATTTATTCGACCTTTACCTGGTTTGGGAAATAGGTAAAAGAAACGATCCGAGATATGCACTGGCTGCTTCCTATCTAAATTACCTGGGCACCAAAAAATATTCGGCAGAAGAATTGAAAAAAGAGTTTTATAAGCTCGGTACTTCGTTTTCTGTTTCCATGAACGACGATGCTACTTATATACAATTAACCGGGTTAAATGAAAACTTCAGTAAAGCATTGGCATTACTTGAATCTTTACTGAAAGATCCTAAACCGGATCAGCAGGCACTGAATGACTTTATAGACGGAATATTAAAAAGTCGTGCAGATAATAAACTATCCAAAGATGCGATCCTAAAATCAGCTATGGTGAATTATGCAATGTATGGAAAAGAGTCGCCGTTTACCAACATACTTTCAACCGAAGAACTGAAACAAACAACTGCAGAACAACTCACCAACCTGATAAAAAGCCTTGGTAGTTTCAAGCACAGAGTGCTTTATTATGGGCCTGAAACTTCCGATGGATTAAATAAAAAACTATCTGCCATTCATAAACCTTCCGGGTTTAAAGCACCACCTGCACCAAAAGAATTTCCAAGAAAAGACTTCAATGAAAACGTTGTTTATTTCGTAGACTATGATATGGTTCAGGCAGAACTGATTTTCTTATCCAAATCGGTTCCTTACGACAAAACGTTAGTACCATCTGTTGCCTTATACAATGAGTATTTTGGCGGAGGTATGGGATCTCTTGTATTTCAGGAAATGAGAGAGTCCAAAGCGCTTGCATATGCTGTTTATTCGGTCTATGCCAATGCGAGCAAAAAAGAGCATCCGAACTATATTACCTCCTATATCGGAACTCAGGCAGATAAACTCGACGAAGCAGTAGAGGGCATGAATCAACTGCTTGAAGATATGCCTCAGTCGGAGGTATTATTTAAAAATGCCAAAGCCGCCATTATAGAAAACATCAGCTCTCAGCGAGTGACCAAATCGGGGGTAATTCTGGATTATGAAAGAGCTCAAAAATTAGGACTTGACACTGACATCCGAAAAGACATCTACAACAGGGTACTAAACATGGAGTTTAAAGACATAAAAACTTTTCATGAAAAGTACATCAAGGGACAGCAAAAAGTTATGCTGGTGGTTGGTTCCAAGGATAGAATAAACTTTGAAGACCTCTCCAAATATGGAAAGGTAATTGAACTCAGTAAAGAAGAAATCTTTGGGTACTAATACCATAAATAAAAACCCTCCCCATATCTATAATATAGGGAGGGTTTTTAGATTAATCCCAATGTAATATTTTTACCAAAATTGCATAATTTTAATAAGTTTTACATCTGGAATTATTTAAATTTTTTCTTCTTTAATTAATTAATCAATACTTTTTTCAAATCCTCCAAAGCTTCCTCTGAAAGCGGTTTTGTGATAAAATTAATTACATATTCATTATCTACAATCCGGTCGATATCTCTTTTGCTATCAGAACTTGACAAAATAACGATCTTACATTTCTTCTTAAGCTCTTCAGGAAAGTTTTCATATTCGAATAAAAATACAAAACCATCCACTATAGGCATATTAATATCCAGAAATATCAGGTCAGGTAGGTTGTCAAGATTATTCTTTTGGAGATCAAGATATTCCAGTGCACTTTTTCCCGAATTTTTTACAATAATGTTTTTAGAAAACCCTGTAAGCTCTATAACTCTTTTATGAATAAAGTTATCCGTGTCATTATCATCCACAAGCATTACAGTCTCAACAACATTCTTACTGTCTTTCATTTTTCTTCTATATCATTAATTAGATTAGGTATCTCTATCGTAAACTTTGTACCCTCATTAACAACGGATTCTACTCTAATGTCGCCATTAAGTTTAGCAATGGCACTTTTTACAATATAAAGCCCAAGGCCAGATCCATATGAGTTTTCTGAGGCACGGTAAAACATGTCAAAAATTCTGCTGATGTGTATCGGCTCTATTCCCATTCCATTATCTTCAACAATCAGCACAGCTTTTTCAAAATCCGTGTTAATTACAATGTTAATATAGGAATTATTATTTTCAAATCTATGATATTTGAACGCATTTGAAATTAAATTGTTAACAATGGTACTTATGCGTGTAAGATCTGAGTAAAATGTTGCCTTTATATTCAATGTTTTTTTAACGGAGATCCTGTCCGCATTCTCCATGAATTTAAGATTATTCAGAGACTCTTGTATTATTTCGTCGAAGTTAATCACCTTAGGCTCTATCTCCAAACGACTGTTTCTTGAAAACTGGGTTAAATCTTTAATAAATGAATCAAGGCTTATTACACTCTTGTTCATCATATCAAGATACATATGTTGCGTCGGATCTTTAGACTCTACCTTCGCCAGCTTTATCAAACCCATTACAGACCGCAATGGCGCTTTCAGGTCGTGAGAGGCTTTATACACAAAACTATCCAGCTCAAAATTAGTATTCAGCAACTCCTGTTCAGTTTGCTTCCTTTTAGTGATGTCGTGGCAGTTAATAATAATCCCGTTGATCACCCGGTCATTTAATAAATTAACAGCAACAGCTTCGGCGTAGATAAAGCCACCGTTTTTACACTTTATCTTAATTTCACTGGCAACATGGTTTTGGCCCGGCTTCGAAAGTGTTCTGAGGAAAAATTCTTTTACCGTCTCAAAGGTGTCCAGAGGAATAAATTCAAAAGCCCTTTTATCTAATACGTCGGACACTTCATAACCCAATATTCTGTGCACAGAAGGACTGACAAATTTCACTTTCAGGTCTTCACTCAATATTAGAATAAGGTCAGAAGAATTTTCAATCAATGCACGGAATTTTTTTTCATTATCCTTAAAGATATTCTCCAGCCGCTTGCGTTCTGTTATATCTCGCACTATTGCCTGATGCCTTCCATCTTCCAGCAACTTAGCACTTACCTCCACAGCAATGGCTGTTGAATCTTTTTTCTTAAAGATTCTCTCCAGAATGATGGATTTACGATCTTTAAGGTCAGGAATGGTTACCGGTGTTTCTTTGGAATGGTCTGAATAGACCAGGTCTTTCACATTCAACTGAAGCAGCTCACTCCTGCTATAGCCAAACATTTCACAGGCTTTAGGATTGGCATCAATGATATTTCCATTTTCATCCGAAAGATATATACCATCTGAGGCTTGCTCCATCAACATCTTATATTTGAGTTCACTGCCCTTCAAAGCCTTTTCAGATAATTTTGCCTCAGTAATATCCAGGTTTATCCCCAGAATGCCTGTCTCTTTTTTAGCTTCCAGATAGAAAGGTAGCTTTATGCTGTCAAATATTCTTATTTTGCCTGATTTATCAATAATAGAGCGTGCAGGAATTGTTTTTGGAGATCCACTCCGTATCACTTCTTCCTCTATCTTTTTTAAACTGACTGCCTCTTCCGGAGGAAAGAAGTCTGCGTCAGACCGGCCAATAATCTCTTCTTCCGGTAATTGGAAAAATTCAGCTACGGCTTTATTAATTAAAAGGAACTTATGGTCTTTATCTTTCAGGTAGATTTGATGTGGAAGTAAATTTATTATTTCCAGCAACATCTTCCGGTTCTCCTCAATGATAGACTTATCTCTTACCCGCTCTGTAATATCAATGGCTACTCCAAGTAACCCGGGCTTATCACTACCTTCAAAATAAAAAGGTATTTTGGTGGTTTGTAATATGTGCAGGTTTCCTTTGGAATCGGTGAGATGTTCTTCTGGTATAAACTTTTCTTTTCCGGTATCCCTTACATCGTCATCATCTTTGGTAAATTTATCCGCCTGTTCCTTCGGCCAAAAATCATAATCAGTTCTCCCGATCATGTTATTTATTCCTGTGTTGGAGTTATCAGCTACTGCTTTATTGACTACCACATATCTTCCTTCATGATCTTTCAGGAATATCATATGAGGAACAAGATCTATTACCTGATTAAGTATCTTCCTGTTTTCTTCAATTATTTTCTTATCATGTACTTTTTCGGTGATATCGGCAATTCGGATAAGCCAATAAGAATCATCTTTCACTTTAATCTCATTTACCGCCATTCCGCCCCGGAAGACTTTTCCATCAGATGTCTTAAACTCTAGTTCCCGCATGGCTGATTTATTCTCTTCCATCTTTTTTTTCAGTTCAGGAAGTAATGAAGCCAGATCGGGATTTTTTAAAATCAGGTTAAGGTTATTTCCATTTATTAAGCTCTTATCTGCATAATTAAAAATGCATAAAGACCGATTATTGCAATTAATAATTTCGCCCCCGGATGGATCAATTAGAAACATGGCGTCTGGAGACTCATTAAAAATAGTATCCAGTAAATTTTGCCGAATATTAATCTGTTGCTCTGTTTTAAATTTTAAATCAAAAAAAGCGAAAAGGGCAAAACAAAAAGCAGCAACTAGCCCCATCTGTGTCATTACCTGTAGCAGGCTACCTTCATAAATAAGACTAATAAGGGCAAATCCTGCAAATATTACTAACAAATAAATATTAATATGCTTCTTATCTTTAAATCCAAGGCAAACCAGACTTATAAGGATGATAAATTCGAGAATATAACCAACGGCAAAATGATTTTTATAAATAAGAACAATGGAATGAAAGGTATACAAACAAAATATCATATAGCTTAAATACAGAATTTTGTCTGCATACTGTTTAAAAAATGACAAGGTAAAAATAATCAGGAATAAACAGGAAAAGGTAAGTCTTACAGTCAGCGGGTCAAATACATCAGGAGTTTCCTGAACATACAAATACCTTAAAAATAATGTAAATGTACTGCATAGGAATAAGATAAGTCTGTACAAATTGATTGGTTCAACTTGTTGCCTTCCTGCCCTGCTCGATAACATTAACTCCACAATTTGCATTTATCTCATAGCTAATGATTGCCTTTGGAAAATTGATCAATAAAAAAAATTACAATTAAAATTCGATTTTTCCAACTCTATTCACCATTTTCCAAATAAATAATTAAACCCAAATATCCTCCATACGTGCTTTTCAGATAAAAGTTTCTGATTTAGCAATCAATTTTTACACTAAACATCCACTTTAACAAAAAGTGTTACCATATAAAAAACATAAAACACATTAGAAGATTAAGGACAATAGGACTTAAAAAATAACAATACATCAGACCGAAGTAAATACCTGATCTAATTTTGGATATTTTTTAGTTTAACGGTAAAAGTGGTTCCCTGCCCGAATTTTGACTTCACAGAAATAGAGCCTTTTAATTTCTCCACTACCTGTTTAGTAATATAAAGTCCTAATCCTGAACCATAAGAATCCTGGGAAGCACGGAAAAACATATTAAAAATTTTTGAAAGATACTCCTCTCTGATTCCTTTTCCATTATCCTCCACAACAATCTCCGCATGCTTCTGGCCTGTACGTATTTTTATTTTCACATAAGAATGTTCTGCCCGGGGATTTAAATATTTTATGGAGTTAGAAATAAGATTTTGAAGTATGATTGAGATTCTTCTCGAATCAGAATAGAAAGGATATCTTTCATCGAACTCTCTTTGAATCTCAATGATATTGGCATATTCCATATACTTCAGGTTTTCTATACAGTCATCAAGAATAGCTGAAAAATTAATGAGTTCAATAGTGATATCCAATCTGCTGTTTCTTGAAAAATTAGTAAGATCCGAGATAAACGTATCAAGTTTATTCACACTTTTATCTACTAAATGAAGATAATAATCTCTTTGTGCCACATCGCTTTCTGTCTTAACCAGATTAATCAAACCAAGAACAGATCGAAGGGGAGCTCTGAGATCGTGTGAAGCCCGGTATACAAAGCTGTCTAACTCAAAGTTGGTTCTTATTATATCATTCTCGGCAATCTTTCTACGGGTGATATCCCTTCCAAGCACACTTACACCTGTAACAATATTTTCTTCATTATAAATAGGGTTAAATGAAATTTCATAATAATAATTTTGTCCATTGACTGAAGTGTTAAACTCAGTAGTAAACCGCTCTTCATTTAATGCCCGGCTATGTAATCCCAACCACTCTTGTTTGATTTGAGAAGGGAGGCATCGCAACAGGTTATCGCCTACATCTATGGCCTTTTTAAAACTATTAAAAATTAAATTCTTAAAAGCTGAATTAATCGTTGTAATATAAAGATCTTTATCGATAGACCAGGCAAGATCGCTGGTATTTTCAACAAGTGCCAACAGTCTTGCTTCGCTTTCACGCAATGCTTCTTCTACGCTCTTCCGCTCTGTTATTACTGTGATATTTAATAAGACGTACTTGATTTTATTATTGCTGGTTCTTTCAACTACTGTATGTCTGTTGATGACCCATTCATAATCACCATCATGTTTTTTAACTCTGTAATCAATAGACTCTGTATAGGCAGGACAAGTTTGTAAAAACTTCCGCCAGTGATCTCTAACTCTTTTCAAATCTTCCGGATGAACAATGTGCAACCATGCCTCCGATCGTTCAAGTGCTTTAGGTGGATATCCAAAGATATCGTTCCTGTTAAAGTAGATTACTTTCCTTGCGGGAATATCTATAATATAAATAAGGTCCGGAGAATTCTCTGCCAAACTTCTGAATTTGCTTTCACTCACTTTCAAAGCATCAAGATGATACTCTCTTTCCAACTCAACAGAAGCTCTTACTGAAAATATATTAAGTATTGATTCAATCAGTTGGGTATTAGGAAATCTTTTTTTACCAAGTACAGATAATACACCCAACTTTTTCCCTTGGGAATCTATGAGAGGTATACCGACATAGGCATAAATATCGTAAGTTGTAAAAAGTGGATTGTCCGGAAACATCTTTTGAACATCTTCATAGATCTTTACCTTACCTTGCTGTAATACAAGTTTGCATAGAGTATTATCAAGTTCATAGATAATATTATCAAGAAACTTACCATCCGAAAATAAAGCTTTAGTTTTAATTTTATCTTTTTGAAGTTCCCCGATTATTACCATGTCTGCAGACAACTCCAACGATAAATATCTTGCTAAAGACTGGAAAAAATCTTCTCCCGTACCCGATATCCCATGAGTGATATTTAGCAATACCTGTTCGCCAATCTTCCGCTCACTAATATCATTTACTACGCCAATAAAATTTGTTAATACCCCAACACGGTTAAAGACAGGTGCTATGCTTAACTCGTTCCAGAACAATGTACCATCCTTACGATAGTTCTTTAACACTACACTTATTTCTTTCTTTTCCTTAATGGCATTCCTCAACTTTTCCAACTCTGGTTGATCGCGGTCATCCCCTTGCAGATATCGGCAGTTCTTACCAATAAGTTCTATATAAGAATAACCGGATATTTGCTCAAAAGCTTTATTGACATATATTACAGGATTGTCTGTTTGATTAGGGTCTGTAATGATAATACCGTTCCGGCTGGAATCAATAGCCCTTTCGAGCAATAACAAGCTTTCTTCCTGAATCTTTCTTTCTGTTACATCTCTCGTATTAAACACTACTCCTCTGATATGTTTATCTTTAAGCTGGTCGGTACAAGTAGTTTCAAGGTTAACATAATAACCACCGGCATGTAAAAACCTATATTCGATAACAGGATTAAACTTTTGATTGGAAAGTATTTTATAAAAGATTGAATTAACCAGCTCCCTGTCCTGAGGGTGTATATAATTCATTAAATTGGTTCCTTCAAGATCATTCTGCTTGTAGCCTAATATTTTTTCTCCACTATAACTTATATAATTAATTGTTTTATCCGGCCCCAGAACAGTTATAATATCTGAAGAGTTCTGCACAAGCGACCTAAAGCGGGCTTCACTTTCTGACAATTGTATTTCTGCTTCTTTTCGGAAGCTTATATCCGTACTACTAATACAAATAGCGGTTGTATTTCCATAAGCATCACGAACAGGAATAAAAGTTATTTCAATCCACAAACCTTTTTTATTATTACCTCTCGGATGATATTCTTCCACAATCAACTCTCCCTTCTTAACTCTTTCAAATATGGATATGGTTTTAGCTTTGTCTGCCGGATGGGTATATTTTAATATAGACTCTCCGGCTTCAAGCTTTTTCCCCATAAACGCTAATGCGGATTGTTGTGCATTCTCATTAGCCGTGATGACTTTGTAATTAAGATCAAGCAATACAATCTGATTGGGACTATAATTAAAAATGGCTTTATAATGTGCTTCGGATGTTTTTAAGGCTCGTTCCGTTGCTTTCTTTTCAGTTACATCTTCCAGCACCGCCAAATGGAGTGCCGGGAGAAAATTAGTTTTTGCATGAAACTCTATGTATCTGATGTCTTTTTCCGACCGGTAGTATTTATACAGCCCGGCGACACTCCCATTTTGCAAAAAATCTCTCCATAGTTCTCTTAGTTCAACTTCTGTTTTATGAGGAAAAAGCTCGGTAACTTTCAGATTTAAAAATTCCTCTTTGGTCTTATTATATATTTCACAAGCAGCCGGATTTACATCTAAAATAGTAGCATCAGCATCTAACACTAATATTCCTTCTTTTGCATTATCAAACAATGCCCGGTACTTATCGTCCTTCTCCTGTATTGGAGTATGTTTTTCTTCTTTAAAAATAAAAACATATTCACATGCTTCTCCTGCCTCTACCACTTCCGTATTAACAACAACTGCTTTAACCTCTCCGGTTTTAAGATTCGTTAAAGATGCCAACACGCCATCAGAAGATGATTGCGAGATTACAGTAGCCAGAGTTTTATTATCATTGACGCCCGGGAATAAAAAAATATCTCCTATACTTACAGTTATTCCGTCTGAAATTTCAATACCTGTAAGCGATTCAGCAGCTTTATTAAGATAGGTTATTTTTAAACTTGCATCGGCAATAATAAATGCATCACTTATTTTGTTTAAAACTGCTGATAATAGCTGGTTAATATTTGATTTAGATTTATCCAAATTCAAAAGGCCATTCTAACCTTTATACGTATTAATTGATCATTTCAACCTTATATCTATTATTTATTTTTTATATATTTTCAATTGCTCGCCTATCTTTAAATTCAAGTCCTGCTTATCGTTCCACATTTTCAATTCATCAATGGTAATACCATATTCTCTGGTGATTTTGTATAGAGTATCGCCCTGTTTTACCTCGTGAATAATGTAACCTGTTTTCTGATTAGCTATTGTTATCTTCAACTTCTGTCCCACCTGAATGGCATTATTTTCCAGATTATTCCAGGCTTTAATACTGTCTGGTGAAACATTATAAAGTTTTGAAATACTATATAGGGTTTCTCCGGCTTTGACAAGATGATATTCACCATCTGTTTCACTCACATCCACAGAAGCTGTATTATTTACCACAGTTTCCTTGATTTCATTCTTATTGGAGTCATTATTTACTTTTATCGAATCCTGCTTTACCACTTTATTTTCTGAACTTTTACCTGTTTCAGCCACCTGCACTTTTTCAGTAATCTTAACCGGTTCTATCTTTTTTATTTCAACAGGTGTATTTTTGGGCCTTTTTCTTTTTAACCATAACACTCTTCCAGGCTTTAAACTTTCATTTTTCTCCATTCTGTTTTTAGCTCTCAAAGCACTGGTCTTTATACCATACTTTTGAGCAATAGACCATACTGTCTCGCCCTCTTGTACCGTGTGAAATAATACAAGGGCTTTAGTCCGCTTCATTTGAAGGTAGTAAAACTGGCCCGGATTTATTTTATCAAATTTTCTTAATTCATTATATTTTAATAAAGCATCCACTGCAATGCCGGCCCTTAAAGCCAATCGTGCCGGAGTATCGCCTTCTCGTGCTTTAATGGCTTTTACTCCATTCACTTCCACAATAATTACCAATTCATTATCTTCAGTGGAAGATGACTGAGAGGGCTCCGGCAAACTAGCCAAAATTTCTGTCTTTGAATTAAGCTTAACTTTAATTCGGTCTTTATTCTTGACAGGTTGTTGGGTAACTGTACTTTGATTTTTGGTAACAGCAGCAATAAGATCTTTATTATCCGAATTGACAGGCAATACAACGACATAATTCTTATCGTCCGGAACCTTATTCTTTAATAACCACTTATTATATTCTATAAGTGTTTCCAAAGGTATATTCGTTTCCCCGGAAATATCTTTCAGGCTTTTTTTATGACAATCACCAAACTCAACTAAAGTAATGGGGGCAGGTGTCTTACCTACATAATTCTCAAATGCTATTTTATGGGCAAGAAATCTTAATACATACCAATGCATGTCATCATCGATTTCCATTTCAGTAGCCCCCACATACTTATCTTTTACTTTTGACTTTACTCCGCCCAAGCCAAGATTGTATGAAAGTAATGCATAGATCCAGTTATTTAGAACAGCATTGTTTCTCTTCAGGTATTTTGCTGCACCTCTTGATGAGGCTACGATGTTCATACGTTCATCTACCTCATGATTGATGGACATTCCGACTTCTTGTGCAGATTCTTTTTTAAACTGCCAATACCCGACTGCATTAGAAGATGACACTGCATCAGGGACCAGACTGCTTTCCTGTAAACTCAGATATTTAAAATCATCCGGAATACCTTCTTCTTTAAATATTTTCTCTATCACCGGAAAATAGATATTGGCCCTGTCTATTTTAATCTGTAGATATTTTGGGTTCCTTAAGATATTATCAACATCTGTTTGTACAATCTTCCTTGCACGATTGGTAAGTTTAAGTTTCAACCCACCAAAATAAATAACATCCGGAACCTGCACTGATTGGGCTATTACCGAAGACGATATAATAAAAAGTAATAAGAAAAGTAACTGTTTTTTCATGCCTTTATAGCTTTCTTAAAATCATTAGTCCGTCACGAACAGGTAGCAATACATTCTGTACTCTTTCGTCCTTGTTCACAAAATCATTAAACTCCAACATGGCGCGGGTATCTTTATCAATCTTGCCTTCTCCAACAACTTTCCCACTCCATAAGACATTGTCTGCAATTATAAACCCTCCCTTTCTCACTATGGGCAATACCATTTCATAATAGTTCAGATAATTAATTTTATCCGCATCTATAAATACCAGATCAAATTCTTTATTAAGAGTTGGTATAACTTCCAAGGCATTTCCGATTATGTACTCCACCTTATCTTCCACACCGGATTCTTTAAAAAACCTTCTCACCATCGTCTCCAACTCTTCGTTAATGTCAATGGTATAAACCTTTCCTCCTTCTCTCAAACCTTCTGCAAAACAAATAGCACTATAACCTGTAAACGTACCTATCTCCAGAATATTCATAGGTGCAATCATATGAGACATCATAGAAATCAATCGTCCCTGCAAATGCCCTGAAAGCATTCTTGGCATAAGCACCTTGGCATAAGTTTCCCGGCTTAATCGCTTCAACACTTCGGGCTCTTGTTCGGTATGTGCCTCAATATATTTTTGTAACTCTTTATCCAGAAGCTCCATGCTATTCGGGTATATAGGTTAAAAAACTTAATTCTTTATCCTGAAAAACTTCATTAGCTATTTCCTGAAGTTCTTTGGATGTTATTTTTTTAATGCGGTCAAATATATCGTTAAGGCTATCAATCTGTCCCTGATCCAGCAAGCTTTTACCCATCATCTGCATAAAACTGATATTACTTTCTTCCGCCATGGCAAGCTGGCCTATTAACTGCTCCTTACACAAATGAAGTTGCATAGAACCCAGTGGCACTTCCTTTATCTTCTTTATTTCCTTTAAGGCAACTTGTAAACTTTTATTCAATTGCCCCGGCTCTGTCCCGAAATAAATGCTTAACAGACCCGTATCAATAAAAGGAGTATACTGAGCTTCCACATTATATACAAACCCATGACGCTCTCTTAAAGCCATATTTAAACGGGAGTTCATCCCTGGCCCTCCCAATAAGTTAATAAGCATAAAGAAGGGTAATCGCTTCTTATCAAGCAATCCGTAAGTGGTACGCCCAATGACACAATGAGCCTGGCTTATTGCTCTGTGTTTACTAACCTCTTTCGCTTTATACCCTTTAAACAAAGCTCGTTTTTTCACTGAGCGCTTTCTGGGTATATCTTTTAGATATTTATCGCAAAGCTTTTTAACTTTTGAAAAAGGTATATTGCCTATTGAAGAAAATACAATCTTCTCCGTATCCAGATTTTCTGAAATAAAGTTCAAAAAATCCTGTTTGCTGAATGATTTAACACTATCCGCAGTACCAAGGATATTATACCCCAGGGCATGATTCTCAAATACCAGTTGTTCAAACTCATCCTGAATGGAATCTTCCGGAGTATCATAATACATAGACATTTCTTCCAGTATTACGCTTCGTTCCTTTTCGATCTCCTTTTCGGGGAATATAGAGTTGAAGGTTATATCAGTAAGCAATTCAAGCGCTTTGTCGTAGTGGTTATCAAGAATAGAAGCATAAAAGCATATTTTCTCTTTGGTGGTATAAGCATTTAACTCTCCCCCCACCACCTCTAACCGGTTAATGACATGATAAGACTTTCTTTTTTTCGTCCCTTTAAATGCCATATGCTCCCAAAAATGAGCTATTCCCTGTTGCTCAAAAGTTTCGTCCCTACTGCCAATATCTAGTATAAATCCACAATGGGCTATCTTTGTATAGGTAACCTGCTTATGAATAACCCTTATACCATTATCAAGGGTATATATATCGTACTCTTCCATCTTCTTCAAAATTAAGAAATTTTACCCCAAAAAACGGAACGATGTTCAAAGAAATCATAATTTCATAAAACTTCGTTCGCAATGATACCGGATTATTGAGCAACAATACAAAGAGGTGTATAAACGGCCTCTTAAATTAAAGATTGATAAACACTTAACAGTTCGGGCATTGTCTTTTCAGGCCTGAATTGTAACGCATGCGCATTTCCTGCAGCAATCAATTCGCTCCGAACTTTAGTATCTTCTATTACCAACCTGATCGCTTGTGCGAGTTCCTCTACATCATTGGGTTGCACATACAATGCTCCTCCTCCTCCGGCTTCCGAAAAACAGGATCCTTTAGAAGTAATCACAGGAATACCGCTGTTTATTCCTTCCAGAACAGGTAAGCCAAATCCTTCAAATACCGAAGGATAAAGTACTGCTAATGAGTTTTGAAAAATTCCGGGCATATCTTCCACCGGCACATTAGATAAAAATGAAATTCTGGATTGAAGAGCATTTTGTACTATAAAATCATCCAAAGTCTTCTTATAACCTGTTGATTTACCTACAAAAACCAAGTGAAGATCTTTAATACCTGCCGATAAAAAAGCTTTTAAAAGTGTAAGTTGGTTTTTTCTTTTTTCCAATGTACCCACACACAAAATATAACCGGAGGATAAAGAATATTTATTGCTAATATTCTTCAGGGTTGCTGAGTCCAGTTTTTGATGATAAACCGAATTACAATCCTGATAAACAACCCTTACTTTAGATTCCGGTATATTGTAAAAATCAACAATATCCCTCTTCGTCTGTTCACTAATGGCAATAACGACATCCGCCATCTGACAAGCTTTTTTAAACTTTATATTATAAATGATCCTGTCGATTGGCGAATACAATTCAGGATAACGAAGAAATATTAAATCATGAATGGTAACTACTTTTTTAATGTTAGAATCCAGCAAAGGAAGCTCATTACTTAACCCATGAAAAATATCTGCTTTTGCTTTCGCCGCCTCTTGCAATAATCGGAAAGTCCGCCAAAGAGAAGGAAACAAAGAGTCCAAAAAAGAAGAAGGAAGAATTACCTCTTCCTTCTTTAACTTATCCTGATATTCCTTATTTATCAGCTTAGGGGTATAATAGAGATATTGATTTTCAGGATAAAACTTTCTTAAAGAATCAATGATATAACGATTATAATTTCCTAAGCCCGAATAATTATTAAATGCTCTTTTCGCATCAAATGCAATTCTCAACATTACAACAAACAGGTTCTGTCACTACTCTTCCCAGATAACTTCTATTACCTGGTCCCCCACTGAAATGGTAGATCTTTTGGTGCCAGGAGTTCTTTTAACAATTATGCTATAGTAGGGAGCTTTTCCAAAAATATTTCCGGGAAATCCTTTCATCTTTTTAAAGCCCACCACTTCCTGTTTCACAACAATGGTTTCACTCTTTTTGTGAAAAACTACAGCGTCTTTAGGATACTGCTGATCGAATTTCAATCTTACATCCGCCCCTTTTACCACCATTTCCTTAGTGTTTCTAACTCCCGAGTTTCTGTCCTGAATCAGCTTCAAAGCTCTGTCAGCCTGGGGTATTCCATAGCCAAGGTAATTATTCCCATAAGGATATAAGTGGCCGCTCTTCTGAATAATTTCTTTCAGTTCTTTATTACTTAAGGTAGAATCTTTCTGCATCAAACAAGCCACAAAGCCTGTAACAGCCGGGGCTGAAAAAGAAGTACCATTGGGAGAATAACAGGAAACATCCGGTTTTAGATAGGGAAGAAATTCAGGGCCAATACTACTATAATCTATCCTTTCAGCAGTTTTTTCTTTCGTAGCACCAACAGAAAGTACTCCCTCGGCATCAGCAGGTGCCGAAACAATTCGCCAACTTGGATTACTTCCTTCATTCCCTGCGCTCACTACCAGGAAAATTCCTTTCTCATCGGAAGCTATCTGTGCTGCTTTAGTAATGCGTGCCGTTTTACCATCCATTTCCTCCTGTCTATAATTATCATTCGGATCGTCCATTTTTATTGCATACCCCAATGAAGTATTTATCAGTCTTACACCAAGGCTATCCATCCACTCCATAGCGCTGATCCAAAGGTCTTCCTCCCCTCTGTATTCTCTGTCCCCATTCTCTGTTCTGGCGAGGTATAGTTTTGCATTCGGAGCCATTCCATACTGTACACGTGTTCCTTCATCATAACCTGCTATCATTTTCAACACCCAATTTCCATGATAGTCAGAGCTTGTAACTTTGGTAGTACAAAGGTCTGTTCTTTCAGGGTTTACAAAATCTTTTTGCCCCATGATCCTTTGTTCACGAAAAACATGCGTCAAATATTTTTCTGTATGAGCCTGATAATAACCAGCATCTATTACTCCAATACTAACACCTTCTCCGGTTAAAGACTCTTTAAGGAAATGCCTTAACCCCATCTGGTTCATGGCGGCATGCATATATTCAGGATTTACAACTGCGCTGCTGGAAGTGATGATAATATTGTTACTAATAGAATTTATTTCCGCCACATACGGTTTTTGAACCAAAGATTCATACTGTTCTTTGGTCAATGTGCAGGATACTGAATTGAGCCACTTAGACTTGGCGATTATCTTAATTCCCAAAGAAGACAAACTATCCAGATAAGCACTCTTCACAGGGACATCGGTATATTGGTAAAGGGGCAGGTTAAACCTTTGCCGGTTATTGATAGTTCTACTACTCAGGTGATGTTCATAATTATAGCCCGCAACGTCTTTATCTGTAAAAGTTATCCAGAATTTATCCTGAGCATTGGCTACCTGAGTAGAAAGTATAAAAATTAAAATTGAAAATATTTTATACATATATGAATTAATATTTTAAAATTTACCTAAAATTAAAGTAATAATGAGATACTCCCCTATAGACAATAAACTTTTTATTAAAAACAGGGAAAATTTCCAGGCTAAACTAAAGCCAAACTCGATTGCCATATTTCAATCAAACGATGTATTGCCCACCAATGCGGATGGAACAATGCCTTTCCGGCAAAATAACGATTTATTTTATCTTTCAGGTATAGACCAGGAAGAAACTATACTTATTCTTTACCCGGACGCTAAACAGGAAAGCCATAAAGAAATCCTGTTTCTTCGTGAAACGAACGAGCATATTGCCACTTGGGAAGGAGAAAAATTAACTAAAGATCAGGCAAGAGAACTGTCAGGGATAAAAAATATTTACTGGAATAACGAATTTGAGAGTGTGCTGAACACTTTAATCAGCGATGCAGAATATATTTATCTGAACAGTAACGAACATAGCAGAGCAGAAAAAACCATTGACACCAAAGAAGACCGATTTAATAAATGGTGCATGGAAAGATATCCGCTTCATAAATACGAGCGAGCCGCCCCAATTCTTCATCAACTAAGATCTATCAAAAGTGACATTGAGATAGAATTAATTAAAGAAGCCTGCAAAATCACCGAAAAAGCTTTCAGAAGAATTCTTAAATTTGTGAAGCCAGGAGTGATGGAGTATGAAATTGAAGCGGAGATTACCCATGAATTTATAAAAAACCGCTCCAGGGGGCATGCTTATATGCCTATCATTGCTTCAGGAAAAGATTCATGTGTGCTTCATTACATAACCAACAACAAACAGTGCAAAGATGGTGATTTGTTATTGTTAGACTTTGGGGCCGAATACGCCAATTATGCCTCAGACCTTACCAGGACCATTCCTGTGAATGGTAAGTTTTCAAAAAGACAAAAAGAGGTATATCTTGCAGTATTAAAAGTAATGAAGTTTGCCACATCCAGATTGGTGGTGGGAAATAATCTTACAGATTATAATAAAGAAGTTGGGGAGGTAATGCAGGAAGAACTCATACGACTGGGCCTCTTAAAAGCAGAAGACGTTAAAAATCAAGACAGTAACGCCCCGCTGTATAAGAAATATTTTATGCATGGCACTTCACACTTCCTGGGACTGGATGTGCATGATGTAGGCAGCAGATACATGCCTTTTCAGGAAGGAATGGTTTTCACCTGTGAACCAGGTATTTACATAAGAGATGAAAAAATTGGCATAAGATTAGAGAATGATATTCTAATCACCAAAAATGGCCCGGTGGATTTAATGAAAAATATTCCGCTTGAGCTAGAAGAAATTGAAAGTTTAATGAATGATTAGCAATTTTTTTTAAAAAAAGAAGTGGCTGATTTTTCCGGAGTTAAA
>DATCKK010000110.1:0-9542 GCA_036562325.1 Cytophagaceae bacterium
GCCTTCAGTACGGTCAGACTACAATTATTCTTATATCAATCTTGAATCTGTAAATACCATTTCTATTAAGAAACTGGATTTAAAATCACGGGTATTCGGGCAATGGGGACATGGAAATTTTCCTTTGGAGTCCCGGTTATATCTGGCGGGAGCAAATCCTGAAGAATTATTAGAGAACCGATTTACAAGAGCCGCAGGCTTTGTGCCTTCAGAGTGGGCCTCTTACACAGGATCGATCAATCATTTCCAATATGGTGGTGGATTAAATCTAAGAGGCTATGCCGGTTATATAGCTCCTGAAGTTATAAAGCTGGACAATGGTAACGATACCCTTTTATTTGCTTTTGCAGGAAAAGCCGGTGCCAGTTGGTCTGGCGAACTGGATTTTGATAAGCTTATAAATATTCCTGCCAAAGGCATTACCAAAAACTTCCATCTGGACACCTACTTGTTTTCAGACCTTGGGTTTATCGCTTTTGATGTAAATAATAAATTAAAAGCAGGCAGTTTTCGTATGGATGCCGGAATAGGAACAGCACTTACCTTTAAATTCTCTCCTTATGATATTAATCCTATAACACTAAGATTTGATGTCCCCTTATTCCTGAACAGGCCACCATTCGATCAGGAATATTTTGATTTCCGCTACGTCGTAGGCATCAAGCGAAGCTTTTAATATTGGCTCTACATGCTCCAATGCTGACAGCTATAGTTAAACTGTCAGCATTGTTTTTTTCACAATACTTCTTTCCTACCCCACCATAATACAAATACTCTTTTATCCCTTACCGGATTAACCTTTTTCCTTTTACAAGGTATTTATGGTGATTTAACCAACAGATTATTCAACCCCATGGAAAGATTTAAGATTTTATCTTATTTAATCAACTGTATACTAACTAAATCCAGTTACTTCATTAAATTATACTAAAAAATCCGTATATTAACTTAGCTTTTGTTGTACCAGCATTGATAAATAAAGTTACATATCATTTTTTATTACTACTTGCAGGATTACTTCCTGTATTTCTGGCACATGCACAAAGCTACCATACCGTTTCCGGGAAAATAACCGATGCAGCCACCAACGAACCACTCACAGGAGCAGTAATAGCAGCGCCCGACTTAAAAAAAATGACAAGTACCGACATGAATGGTACTTATTCCATAAACCTGCCGGAAGACTCTGTTACACTTATCATCAGCTACTTCGGATATCTGGAAACTCAACGAAAAATATTCGTTAATAAAAACATCCAATTGAATGTGGCTTTATCCATGGATGTAACTGAAATGGAAGAAGTAATCATAGAAGGAAATACGGAGAAAAATGAAGTTACTACCACTCAAATGAGTACTATTACCCTTACCCCTAAAGAAGCCCGGCTGGTACCAGCACTTTTAGGTGAAGTAGACCTGATAAAAGTATTACAACTAAAACCAGGGATTCAATCCGGAGGAGAAGGTAGTTCGGGGTTATACATACGAGGAGGAGGCCCTGATCAAAATCTCATATTGTTAGATAATGCACCTGTTTATAATGCATCTCATCTTTTTGGATTCTTCAGCATATTCAATCCCGATGCAGTAAGTAATGTACGTTTATACAAAGGCGGTTTCCCTGCTCAATTCGGAGGAAGATTGTCTTCCGTAGTGGAAATAGATTCAAAAGATGGCAATAAAGAAAAGATGGAAGTAAAAGGAGGTATTGGACTAATTGCTACCAGGCTATCTGTAGAAGGCCCGGTTAAGAAAGGCAAATCATCCTTCATTGTATCAGGAAGAAGAACCTACTTTGACTTGTTTACACGTCGATTCAATGAATGGAACAAAGACAATAAAGACTTTCAACCCATTCCTGACTACTTCTTCCATGACTTTAACGCCAAGTTTAATACTAGTTTGGGAGAAAAAGACAAACTGGAATTAAGTGCTTATTATGGTAAAGACTTTTTCAAATACAGTACAGGGTTATTCAATTTTAATTTCAACTGGAAAAACGTAACTGCTTCCTTACAATGGACACACATTTATAACTCCAGGCTTATATCCAAAAGCTCCTTTATATATTCGCAGTACGATTATGAAATCAAAAACTCGTACGCCAATTTCTTATTTACTCTGGGTTCCGGGGTAAGAGACTTTATTATCAAATCTGATTTCGATTATCACCCAAACAATAAACACATTGTTAAACTGGGAATACAGGCAACAAGCCATCTGTTTAATGTAGCAAGATTCAAAGCATCATCCCAAGAACATGATGTTTCATTTGAATCAGGCAAAACTTTAAATGCAACAGATATGGCAGTATACTTTTCTGATGATTATAGCCCACACATTCGATGGAAAATTAACTATGGCGTCAGACTAACCGGCTTTATTAATGAGCAAAGTTTTTATCATGGAATTGAACCGCGAATGAGTGCGAGGTATCTGATCAATGATAAGATATCTTTAAAAGCCAGTTATGCCAGAATGTTTCAATATATACATTTAGCTTCTAACTCTGGTGCCTCTTTACCTACGGATATATGGTATCCTTCCACAGCTACTATAAAACCACAACGTTCAGACCAGGTAGCCACGGGTATCATTATAAATTTAAAAGATGACAATTATGTACTTACCAATGAAATATATTATAAATGGCTTAAAGGGGTAATAGATTTTAAAGATGGTGCTGAAATATTCGCCAATCAGGATCTTGACAAAGAGTTTGTATTTGGCAAAGGCTGGTGCTATGGCAATGAATTATATCTTGAAAAAAAGAAAGGTAAACTTACCGGATGGATAGGTTATACCCTATCATGGACCAACAGACAATTCAATGAAATTAATGATGGCAAGGTCTTCCCTGCACGCTACGACAGAAGGCATGATATTTCTATTGTAAGTTCTTACAAATTATCCAAAAGAGTGAACATAACTACAACATGGGTATACGGCACCGGTAACGCTGTATCCTTACCGGTAGCACGATTCCTCTTACAGGACGTTTCTGCAACTACACCTAATATTGTGCCTATATTCACAGACAGAAATAGTTTCAGACTTCCTTCCTATCATAGAATGGATGTAGGCCTGGTATGGGATCTTAATTCCAAAAGAGGTAAATCCGATTTAACGTTCAGTATTTACAATGTATATGACCGCAGAAATGCTTACTTCATTTATTATGAAGAAGTAATGAACATGCAGGGGATACCGGTAAGATATAAAGCGAAACAAGTATCGTTATTTCCAATCATACCATCTGTAACTTATAACTTTAAGTTCTAATATGAATAAACTAATACTACTAATAGCAACTATATTTCTTATTTCCTGCAATATGGAAAGGGATGCGGATGTAGTATTACCTGTGTATGAGCCAGAGCTGGTGGTAGAATGTTATCTAATTCCCGGTGAACCCTTTCGACTCTCAGTACATGAGTCTGTAAGTTATTTTGAAGCCCCCCACCTACCTGAAGTAAACGACGCGTTGGTTACTATTTCCTATAAGGGCACCACTGACACACTAGAATACCTGGCTTTTGAAGACCCTGTTACCAGAAAATACTTCAATTACTTTAACAGCAAACTGGTTCCTAAAGACTATGAAACCGAATTTATACTGGAAATAAAAGATAAAAAAGGAAGAGTGGTAAGAGGTAAAACCAAGCTTTTACCAATAGTTAAAATTCATAGTATTGATTTTGTTTATAATTCCGAAGGAAAAGGTTATGCTCGTACATTTTTCGAAGACGATCTTTCAACAACCGATTATTATCGATACCAGGTAACAAGAGACACTTACATAGGTGACGAAATGCAGGACTTCATTTTTACAGATGAATCACTACAAACCTCATCTGTAGAAGTGGGTGGCTCTCCAAGGATTTTCAAAGGAGACTATGTTATCGTTACCCTCCATCACCTTACCAAAGAGCATTACGATTTTCTTTTATCGATTAGTTATGCCAAAGATGCCAATGGTAATCCTTTTGGCCAGCCTGCCCGAATTAAATCAAATATTGAAGGAGGGGTGGGTATATTCACCGGACTTTCTTATGACAGAAAGGAACTTTATGCTTTTTAATTACCATCCGGATGCCAACACATCCGCAATGTGCATCAGCTTCACTTTTTTATTTTGCTTTTCTGTATAGCCTTGCAAATGCATTAAACAAGAAGAGTCAGTAGATATTATTATTTCAGCTTCTGCAGCCAAAGCATTATCGATTTTTTGTTCTGCCATACCTACCGAAATTGGTTCAAACTTCACAGCGAAAGTTCCACCAAATCCACAACACGTTTCACAGTCCTTCATTTCTACCAGCTTTAAGCCTCGCACATTTTTCAATAACTGGCGTGGCCCGGTTTTAATAAGACATTCCCGTAAAGCACTGCAGGAGTCATGGTATGTCGCAACAGCATCCAATTCTGCCCCTTCTATCCTGGTAACTTTTAAAACATCTACCAAAAATTCGGTAAACTCATATATGTTGCGTTGTACTTTACGGTATTCGTACAGGTAAGAAGAGTTTTCGAATAAGCGGATATAATTATTTCTTATCATTCCTACGCAGGATGCAGAAGGAGCAACAATATATCGGTTGTTTTTAGCAAACTCATTAACAAACTTAACTGCTACATCTTTGGCTTCATCAAAAAATCCTGCATTAAAGGCCGGCTGCCCGCAACATGTTTGAGTAGGAATATAATTTACCTCACAGCCCAAACTTTCCAACACTTTAACCATGTTCATTCCCGTATTCGGATAAACCTGATCTACAAAACATGGTATGAAAATATCAACAACTATATTTTTTCTCATAACTATGCAGGGAATACTTCTCCCGCCAACTTCATTGCTTTACTAAAATTTTCTTTATTCAAAGGAAGTGAAATATCGTTGGATTCAAAATAATCTATAATGGTTTCTGTGGCAATATTTCCCACCAGGGAATCATTGGCCATTGGACAACCTCCAAATCCGCGAATTGCACCGTCAAACCTTCTACAGCCTGCTTTATAAGCGGCTTCTATTTTTTCTCTTGCCGAAACAGGATGTGAATGTAAATGGGCTCCGAATTCAATATGAGGGAAAGCTGGTATCACGGAGTTGAACAGATAGGTAATATTTTCAATATTGGATACTCCAATGGTATCTGCCAGCGAGATTACTTTAACTTCCAGTTCTGCCAATCGTTTTACAAACTCCCCTACATATCCCATATCATAAGGATCGCCATAAGGATTTCCAAATCCCATGGAAATATAACAAACTAAAACCTTTCTGCTTTTGGCACAAAGGTTCTGGATGAACTCAATATCATCAAATGCAGCAGCAATTGATTTATTGGTATTGCGCTGCTGGAACGTCTCCGACAAAGAAAGCGGATACCCCAGATAATGTACTTCATCATAATGGCTGGAATCTACTGCTCCTCTCTTATTGGCAACGATGGTAAGCAGTTTACTCTTGGCATTACGAATACTCAGTTTTTTTATAACCTCACCGGTGTCGGCCATTTGCGGTATGGCTTTAGGAGATACAAAGCTACCACAGTCAATAGTGTCAAAACCCACCGATAAAAGTGTATTTAGGTAATTAACTTTTACCTCCGTAGGTATAAACTCCCTGATCCCCTGCATGGCATCACGAGGGCATTCGATTATCTTAATATTATCTTTCCTTTTCTGTTCCAATTACTCTAAGCCTTTCTTATTAAAATAAGGCACTTGCGATTTGTTTAACAGCATGGGATCTGCCCATGGAATAATAATGTAGCACAGGTACACCGAACGCCATCAATTCTTTGGATTGCTGAATGCACCATTCTATCCCTACCTGTTTTACCTGCTCTGCATTTTTACAAGACTCTACTGCTTCTGATAATTCTTCCGGTATATCGATATGAAATATGGATGGAAGCACAGTGATCTGTTTTTCAGATGCAATTGGTTTAAGTCCGGGAATGATCGGGACATTGATTCCCTCTTCCCTGCACCTTCTTACGAAATCAAAATAAACCTGGTTATTGAAGAACATTTGGGTAACAATGTAGTCCGCTCCCAAATCAACCTTAAGTTTCAGATATTTAAGATCAGTCTTTAAGTTAGGTGCTTCGTAATGCTTTTCCGGATAACCCGCTACTCCAATACAAAAATTGGAAGGGACAGGATTTTGCAAATCCTCATCCAGATACTTACCACAATTCATATCCCTGATTTGTTTGATAAGATCAGAAGCATATCGATGTCCTTCCGGCTCAGGAATAAAAGTACCTTCCGATTTTATATGATCTCCCCTCAATGCCAACACATTATCAATTCCAAGAAAATTAAGATCGATCAATGCATTTTCAGTTTCTTCTTTAGTGAAACCACCACAGATGATATGAGGCACAGCATCTACCTTATATTTATTCATGATAGCCGCACAAATACCAACTGTCCCCGGCCTTTTCCTTACCGTTTTTTTCTCCAGCAATCCATTTTCCCGGGTTTTATAAACGTACTCTTCCCTATGATAAGTAACATCTATGAATGGAGGATTAAACTCCATTAGCGGATCTATAGCCGCAAAAAGTGATTTTATATCTTGCCCTTTCAACGGGGGTAATATCTCAAATGAGAAAAGGGTCTTTTTGGCGTTGTTAATGTGCTCTGTTACTTTCATTATTATATCCGGACAAGCTGTTACAAAATTACTTTTTTAAATACTATAATACAATTTATGAAAATTCCCCCTTCAATACCACGCAATGAAGGAGTTACAATAGTTGTTTATTCTCTGTGCTTTTCATTCTCCTCTATCGTTGAAATCATTTTTACCTCATGAAAACAAAAAAGCCATCTATGGGATTATTACTTATAGAAGGTTTAATGTTCAATTCAAATTTTTCAAATAACATGGATACAATGGAAAGAGAAGCAAACAATACTATAAAGATTGTTTTAGGCTTTTTAGCTGGTGCTGCTGCCGGTGCCGTAGCGGGAATTTTACTTGCTCCAGACAAAGGGACTAATACCAGAAAAAACATTTCTGATAAAGCCACCCAATTCAGAGACAATGCCAACGAGAGAATCCAAAATGGAGTAACTCGTTTGAACTCACTAAAGGAGTCTGCATTTACGCTCATCAACAAATACGGAGAAGAAAAAAATCAACCACAAGGACAGCAACAACAAAACTACTGATTATTAAAAGGAAAAATGCTATCCTCTCCCTACCGAGATAGCATTTTTATTTTCTTTTTAATCGTAGTTAAGCACAGGTGACAGCCAACGCTCTACTTCTTTTATATCCATTTGTTTCCTTCTTGCATAATCCTCTACCTGATCTTTTTCTATTTTACCTAAACCAAAATACTTAGATTCTGGATGAGAGAAATAGAGTCCGCTCACTGCTGCCGCAGGATACATTGCTAAACTTTCCGTTAATTCAATACCTGTTTTCTTTTCAGGATCCAGCAACTGGAACAGAGTAGTTTTTTCCGTATGGTCAGGGCAGGCCGGATATCCCGGAGCAGGGCGAATACCTACATACTCTTCTTTAATCAATGCTTCATTATCAAGGTTTTCATCCTGAGCATATCCCCAAAACTCTTTCCTTACTCTTTCATGCAAACATTCAGCAAATGCCTCTGCCAGCCTGTCTGCTATTGCCTTGATCATAATGCTGTTATAATCATCATGATCTTTACGGTATTTCTCTATCAGTTTTTCTATACCAATACCTGCTGTAACGGCAAACCCGCCGATATAGTCTTTGACTCCCGAATCTACCGGTGCTATAAAATCTGCCAGTGCAATGTTTGGAACTCCTGCGCCTTTCTGGCCTTGTTGTCTTAAAGTATGAAATACCGTTTTTACTTTTGAACGGTCTTCGATATATACTTCATGTGTATGATTACCATGATCTATAATTTCTTTCTTCACTTCATACACAGCAATATCATCATCGCCTATCCGGTTTGCAGGATACAAGCCAACCACCGCATTTGCCTGAAGCAGTTTCTTTTCAATAACTTCCTCTAACATCTTACAGGCATCATCATAAAGCTTTTGTGCTTCTTTGCCCACATACGGATCTTCAAATATTTTTGGAAACTTGCCTCTTAACTCCCAAGTCTGGAAAAAAGGAGTCCAATCAATATAACGACTGATCTCTCTTAGTGAATAATCATTGAAGTAACGATTACCCAGGAAAGCAGGCTTTGTTACTTTGGTATTGGCCCAATCGATTTTTACTTTATTTTCTCTGGCCTGCGTAAGCCCCAGATAGTTCTTTTCTCTTTGCCTGCTTGCATGATCCTTTCTTAATTTCGCATACTCTTCTTTAGTGCTTGCCACAAACTTTTCAGAGGTATCTTTAGCAAGCAAACTACCCGCTACAGGTACACTTCTCGAAGCATCCAATACATGCACCACCGGACCACTATAATGTGGATCTATCTTCACTGCTGTATGAATTCTTGATGTAGTTGCACCACCAATTAACAATGGTATCTTCAATCCCATTCGTTCCATTTCCTTAGCCACATGCACCATTTCATCAAGAGATGGAGTTATCAGTCCACTTAAACCGATGATATCTACTTTTTCATCTAAAGCTGTTTGTATGATCTTTTCTGCCGGTGTCATCACCCCAAGATCTATCACTTCATAATTATTGCAACCTAATACCACACCCACTATATTTTTACCGATATCATGCACATCTCCTTTTACTGTAGCTAGTAATATCTTCCCCGCATTGCTGGTTTCACCACCAGGATTTTTAAGTTTTTCTGCTTCAATGAAAGGTAAAAGATAAGCCACAGCTTTCTTCATCACTCGTGCACTCTTCACCACTTGCGGAAGGAACATTTTACCTTCTCCGAACAAGTCTCCTACTACGTTCATTCCATCCATCAAAGGGCCTTCAATTACCTGCAAAGGCTTATCGTATTTTTGACGGCACTCTTCAACGTCCTGATCTATGTAATCGACAATTCCTTTAATTAATGCATGTGTTAACCTTGCTTCTACAGGTTGCTGTCTCCACGACTCATCTTTAACCGCTTCCTTACCTTTATTCTTCACCTTTTCTGCAAACTCAAGCAAACGCTCCGTAGCATCCGGCCTTCTGTTAAGCAACACATCTTCCACATGCTCCAGCAAATCTTTCGGTATATCTTCATATACTTCGATCATTCCGGCATTCACGATACCCATATCCATCCCTGCCTTTACTGCATGATACAAAAATGCCGAGTGCATTGCTTCACGCACTACATCATTACCACGGAAGGAGAATGAAATATTACTTACTCCACCACTTACTTTTGCATAAGGTAAATTTTCTTTGATCCATTTAGCGGCATTGATAAAATCAACAGCATAGTTATTATGCTCTTCTATACCTGTAGCTACGGTAAGAATATTCGGATCAAATATGATATCTTCTGCCGGGAAACCTACTTCTTTGGTAAGTATATCGTAAGCACGTTTACATATTTGTATTCTTCTTTCATAATTGTCTGCCTGCCCTACTTCATCAAAAGCCATTA
>DATCKK010000143.1:0-6437 GCA_036562325.1 Cytophagaceae bacterium
CCCATTTTGCTAATTTGATCAGCTCTTTCAATTCGTTGTTCACCGAATCAACAGGTATTCCTTTCTGCATTGCTTTACGCTGTTCTTTATTGGCTCGCAGGAAAGTTTTCAAATCCGAGATTGAAGTTGCAAAAGAAGGAATAAGAGCAAACTCTTGTTGCTCTTCCTTTGTAAACTTGTATCCGTATCGGGAAGAAATTTTATTTAATAATTGTTTTCTTGCGGCTTCTCCTTCTACACCAAAATATACCGTACCGGATTTTTCAACAGAGATAACAATAAGGTCTGTATCCGGTAGCTTATATTCTGAAATAGAAGAAGGAATATTAACCACTGCTGCTTCGCTGGGCTTAAACTTGGTGGCCAGCATAAAGAAGGTTAATAACAGAAAGGCCATATCGCACATGGCTGTCATATCCAATGCAATCACTCTCCGTTGTGCTCTGATTCTTGCCATGTTATTACTTGTTTAAATTTCTGACTTTTCAATTATTTCTTTTTGTCTTGCCGATGGATTTCCGGCATGTATATGTGTAATTTGTTGCGTAATGGTAAAGCCAATTTCATCGATATGAAATATAAGTGTATCAATGCGGCTGGTGAAATAGTTGTACGACCATATAGCTACTGTAGAAGTAGCAATACCTAGGGCGGTATTTATAAGCGCTTCTGAAATACCGTTGGCAAGAGCAGTAGCATCTGGTGCTCCGGAAGTTGCTAATGCGGCAAATGCCTTAATCATACCAATAACAGTACCTAACAGACCTACCAGTGTTGCGGTAGATGCAAGGGAAGCAATGATGGTTAAATTTTTCTCAAGAATAGGAAGTTCTAATGCCAATGCTTCTTCCAGTTCCTGTTGAACAGCTTGTTTTTTCTGATCTTTAGGAAGTGAAGCGTCTTTAACTATACCCGGGAAATTTTTTAATACAGAATAAATAACATTTCCAACGGATCCCTTTTGTTGTTCTGCTTTGTTTATAGCAGTATCGATATTGTTTTTCTTTACATCTTCTTTTACTGCCTGAATGAATTTACCAAGGTTTCCATTTCCATAAGCCTTGCTAAGTGTTATAAATCTCTCGATAGAGAATGTAACCACTATTATAAAAAAGGAAATCAATACAGGTACAATTACTCCTCCTTTATAAACAATACCAAGGTAGTTAAGCGGATCTCCTGTAACCGGGTCGCCATTGCTAAAGTTGCCTGGATTTCCCAATATAAATTTGAATAACAGGAAAGACAGTACCAATGTAACAGGTATTACGATCAGCGCAAATCCTGATTTTAACTGATCTGATAGATTACTAGTATTTTTCATTTTATTACTGTTTAGTTGAATACTATGTTAATATGAGAAGAGTAGCAAGCTAATCCCTTTATGGTAACTGAACGTAGTCGAAATCATTATCCCCACTTTGATAATGACCCGACTACGTTCAGAAAAAAGACTTTTTTATTTGAAGTTCTTATCTCTAAAGGTTAGAATTATTGTTTACCGAATGATTGTCTGATGGTGATACCCATTGTTCTTGGATCTCCAAGTACACCTGCATAGTGTCCGGCATTACCTGAAGCAGCTAACAATTGCTCAAAGTAATCTTTATTAAGCAGGTTTCTTGACCATACAAATATTGAGAAACCATCGTTAGTTCTAAATCCAAGTCTTGCATTCACCAGTGAGTAACCATCTATATTCAAATATTTGGATGGTGACGGGCTGGAAGAGAAAGATGATCTGTGGAAGCTCTCAATTGCCAGGAAGAATTTACCATACTGGCTTAAGAATTTTCCGTTAGTTGAAGCTTCTCCACCTAAAGATCCTGCCCATTTAGAGATACCAGGCAGGTCACCTCCGGAGATATCTTTGAAAGAAACTGGCCCTCCGGTTTCTTCTAATGGTACTGGGGCATTAGTGAATGACACATATTTACCATCGGTATATGCTCCTGATCCATAGATGCTAAAGTATTTTCCGATTTTTACACTTGCATCCAGTTCTACTCCGCGTACTCGTACTTTTTCTGCATTGGACAGATATCCTCTGTTAACACCTAACTCCGCAGTTTGTACCAGTGTCTGGAAATCTTTAACATCAGTGTTATAAAGTGTTACGTTTAATGTTGCACCTGGAATTGGGTTAGTCTTAACTCCGACTTCATAGTGACGAACGTCTTCCGGCTTAATGGTAGCAAGTTCTACCATTGGTGCTCCACCTGAAGTTGGTAAACCTCCCAGGTTAACACCTACAGGCTTATATCCGGTAGAGTAGGTTGCGAAAGTATTTATGTTTTTATTGTGCTTATAGTTAAGAGTAAGCTGTCCTGATAAGTTAACGTTGTCAACACTTGCTTTAAAAGCCTGGTCACTATAAACAGCTCTCTTTAATGCAAGCAGATCCGGGTCATTGGTTTCAAGACCGCCATAGGTAGTTCTTTCATAATCAACTTTCTTTTCATCGTAGTTTACACGCAACCCTGGTAGTACATGGATCTTCTCAGTGATGGCCCAGTCAACCTGGCTAAATATCGCCCCACTGAAAGTTTGTAATCTTGATTTTGTTTTAATTCCATATCCTTCAAAAAGGCCTGGGGTTTTCCATAGTTCACTGGTGCTGTTTTGAGAGAATCTCCATTGTGCAGCTCCTGACTCTTCGATGTGATAAGGGTCTGATTTAAGATCTTGTCCAATAGCAAATACCCCAATTACTCCACTCACGCGATTAGATAGCTTACCTGCATATCGAACTTCCTGAGACCAGTTAGAGTGAATAGATGTTGCCTGAGATAGTCTAAGAACAGGTAATCCTGTAAAGTCTCTGTCGTTAGAAGGGTCCCACTTCCAGTAACGATAAGAAGTGGTTGATGTTAAAGTACCAGGCCCTATTTTCGCATCTATGTTTACCGAACCACCACCTAATTCATTACCAGATTTCCATGGAGTATCGTGATCGATTTTACGGTCAAACGGATTGGTAGAAGGTAAGGTATAATTTAAATCTCTTATAATTTCCTCAAACTGTCTGTAGCCGGGACGTTGTGTTTTAACAACACCTGCTACTACCTGAGCGTAACCATCAGGTTTCTGGCTGGTAGCATCGGCGGCTAAAGTGATGTTAACTTTATCGGATGGAGTGATAAGTAATTGTCCTCTGAATCCAAGGTTGTTCAGGTCGTTGATATACTTGTCAGTTCTAACATTGTATATTAAACCATTTCGTTGTGTACCTGAGAAAGACAGTCTTCCGGCAACTTTTTTACCAAGTGGACCGGTAATAGAGCTCTTAGCCTGTATGTAGCCGTAGTTTCCATAACTTACTTCAAACAATGCACCTGGCTTAAAGCTTGGTTTCTTTGAAGTGATGTTAAAGGCTCCTGCTGTAGTGTTCTTTCCGAACAAAGTACCTTGAGGGCCTCTTAGTACCTCTATCTGCTCTATATCAATAAAGTCAAGTACAGTAGCTGCAGGCCTTGCATAATATACTCCATCCAGATAGTAACCTACTCCCGGGTCTATACCGTCATTGGTAAGTCCGAAAGTGGAACCCAAACCACGGATATTAAGTGTTGTATTTCTTGGGTTAGAGGAGTAAAGTTGTACGGTTGGAACTAATTCTTTAACACGGTTTACGTTAAATGCACCTGCATCGGCAACTAAGTTTCCACCAATCACAGTTACCGGAATAGGTACGTCTTGTGCAGTTTCTTTACGTCTTCTGGAAGTAACGGAAATTTGTTCTGTTTCCCCTACCGTGTCACTGACAACTGTATTCGGTACTATAGAAATTAATTGTATGTTAATGTTACTTTCTGATCCGGAGTAATTATATATATAAGAATTATAACCGGTAGCAGAAACATAAATTTTGAATGGAGGTGTAAGTGCCGTTTCAAAAAAGAAACTTCCATCCTCTATTGTGGTTGCACCGGCAGAACTATCCTGAACAACTACTGATGCTCCGGATATAGGGCTTCCATTGGTCGCTAATACTTTTCCATTGACCTGGATTAGATCCTGGGTCCAGGCGGATAAGGGAAGAAAGAAGGCAAGTAGTAAAAATAGCCGCACTCTTTCATTAGAAGGTAAATTTATCTTCATATGTCGTAAATGTTTGGGTGGAACTTGTTTCATTAACCTGTTTTTAGATTGATAATTAGTTAATTATCATAAAATCTATTAAATCTCTAGAGTATATATGATTACAAATATATATATAGTCTATATAAGTAGTATGCTTTTGGGCTAAAAATTTTTAATAAATTTTTTTATTAACAAATAGATGTCTGATAATCAGTTTGTTTAAAAAATTAAGGAAGATTGCTATATTTCCTTTCTTTATCCTTAATCATGCCTTCATTAATTCTAAATAATACAAAAAATGGAATAATTACCCTGGAAATAAACACCACGAGGAGTGTTTTAAAAGAACTAATCCATTTATTCATAGGTTTTTAAAATAGAGAAGGGGCTTTTAAAATAAGAGTGAGTATGGCAGATATACGCATAGAAAAAAAGAGTAAGCCCTTGTGGCCATGGATACTTGGCGTGTTGGTTGTAATTGGTTTGGTGTGGGCAGTAGTGCAGTTTAGCGATAGTAAAAAACAGGAGACAGCTTATAATACCGAACAAAAAACTACCGGCGAACCGACTGAATGGCAAACACAGGGCGAGCCAACGGAAGAGACTTCCATGGCTAATGTAAATTCTTTTGTTGCATTTATTAATGAGGAAGAAGTAACAGACCAGATAGGCATAGATAATCAGATAACAGGAGATGCCCTGGACAAACTTTCTGCAGCAATGAAGGATCTCGCCGGAGATGATCAAACTTTTCATCAACAAATTAATTCAATTGAGCAAACGGCCCAGGAAATTAAGGAAGATCCCGAGTCGATGAGTGAGGGAACTAAAGTTACCGAGGCATTTCATTCAGCATCCAATCTCCTTAGCGATATTCAGGCGAGTAAATATCCGGGTGCAGAGGAGGCAGTAATTCAGGTAGAAGATGCGGCAAAAGCAGTAACCGCAGAAGATCAATTACAAAACCAACAGCGGGAAATAAAGACATTCTTTGAAGAGTCCGCTAAAGCTTTGGAAGAAATGAGAGATCAGGTATCCAGCTAAAGAAGTTTTAAATAAAATAATGAGGGGGTTGAATATGAGTGTTCAGTATGAAAAGAGAAGACTTTATCGCCTAAAAGAATTGGAAGATTATAAAGTAGCCGATGAAGATGTAGATGTCAGGGGATGGGATGTGTATGATATGGACAAGGAAAAATTTGGTACCATACGCGATTTGATTGTAGATCCCGAAGTTGAAAAAGTAAGATACCTGGATGTTATAGCTACTTCTGATCTGTCAGTAAGAGGTGGAGAAAGGCATTTGCTTATACCGGTAGGTGTAGCAAGAATAGATGGTGAGGAAGACAAAGTTTTTATAAGTGAAATTGACAAGGATCTGTTGAAAAAATATCCGGATTATAAAGGTGCGGCAGTAACAAGAGATTATGAGCATACCATAGTGGAAACACTCAGGGGGCAAAGGCCGTCTGATGTAAGTGAAGAAGAGTTTTACAACCATGAATTGTATAGCGATAAAGATTTTTATGGTGCACGGAAAGATTTTTCACTAATACATAGCGATCGGTATTCTACTGCCTACAGATCTGCGCCTCCTGAAAAATAAACAGGAAAAAGGATTTAGAAGAAAGACTGGCTGAATATGAGCCAGTCTTATTTTTTTATTTTATAAATATAAGGTAACCCTACAATACACTTATCACAGTAGGAACGATAATAAAAATAGCTTAGTTGATATTATAAAGTGTATTATGGAAAAAACATCATTGTTGAAATATATATTAACGCTGTGCTTTTTATTCGGCTTTCTGAGTATCAAAGCGCAAGACAATCAGACGCCGTCACGAGAACAACCTGTTACGTGTTCTTATATTGATGCCGGCACACTATCTTGTTATTCACCCAATGTGGACACAGATAATGATGGAAGTATTGATGAAGATGAGTGGACAAATGCAGAAGTAGATTCGAGAGGGATTATAGATTTGAATAACACCCGCCGGGAAAGAGAATTATCTACTGGTGACCGGTGGAATAATACAGAAGGCTTGTACGAAGAGGAAGGGCTGTACAATAATAACGACATTATTATGGAACCTTATCGTGAAGAAGAAATCTATAACTACGAAGGATTGAAAGAAAGGGAACGAGAACTGGATAACCGGCAAGATCAGATGAATCAGTCATTTGATTATGATATTTATCAGCCTCAACAGCCTGGAGAATTTCAATAATGAATCATGATAAATAAGTTTATATAATTTAAAATAAGTAAGAATATGTTAATGACAATAATGCTTATCGGTTTGGTTATATCAGTATTACTGATGGCTGTATTTTGGACGATTAATAAA
>DATCKK010000152.1:0-4997 GCA_036562325.1 Cytophagaceae bacterium
CTTAATTTATTAACCGGGCTCTTTCTTAAATTGTTAATCAGTAAAAACTTTCTTAAACTTTTACCCGAAGTAAAAATGTTTGATTGACCTGATTTTAAAATGGAAGGGTTGGGTATAGGCCGCTGGTTTTAATTCGTTTATAATTCCATTATTTTTGATGTTGGAAGTTTTACGACGGGTTATTTGACTGAAAAAATTCGATGCCTTAAAATCAAAATAAATATATGATGATTTAGGAGAGGAATATGTGTTTTATTCGTTGAAAAACCTTATGCAGGGAAGGATAATTTATATATTTTTAAAAGAATTCAAGTATTATATCATAACTTAATATATTTGCTTAAAACTAAAACTATATTATTCGCGTGAAAAATATTTCTTTAATTTTAAATGCAGTACTCTTAGTAGCAGTAGGAGTGCTTTATTATCTTCACTTTTCTTCTGATAAAAAAGAAACCGTATCAGCAGAACCAGTAGTGGACACTACTACTGTTGTAACAGAACCTGTTGAACTTCCTGAAATTGTATCTCCAGCCGGCACTATTGCTTTTATTAATTACGATTCATTAATTGAGAATTATGATTTTTATCAAAAAGGAATTAAGGACCTTGAGAAAAGTTATAATAGTAAAATGAACGAGCTTATGCAGAAGCAAAAAAAGCTGGAAGAGGATTTGGCGAGATACCAGCAATTGGCACCGTCTCTTTCTGTAGAAGCCCGCGAAGCCAGAGAAAGACAATTAGTGGAAGATGAGCAAAAACTGCTTGAGTTAAGAGATAAATTAAGTAAAGACTATGCGAGAAGTGAAGAGCAGTTTAGTAAAAAGTTTCTTCAGAAGATTGATGATTATATGAAGAACCTTGCCAAACAAAAGAACTACTCTTATGTGTTTACTTATTCCAAGGGAGGCCCTGCCAGTATTGTATTTGCCAATGATAGTCTTGAAATAACAAAACAAGTGGTGGAAGGGTTGAATAAGCAGGAGAAGATTAAAAAGTAGTTATGAAGCGTAAATTGACAAAGGCAGCCATCGTGATTGTGACCATACTACTTGCACAACTGGTGTATGCCTCTGTCCATACAATACTTATAGGATGGCAGGAGAGAACAGAGCTTTCGCATCCATATCTGGCAGTAATAATATCCATGATATTGGCGGTAGCTATTTTCTATCCTGCTTTTTATTTTATAGAGAGTTTGTTAAAGCCCAATGAGGGAAGGTTTTTAAGGCTTGTCCGCAAAATTACTGCAAACCGTTTCACCCGAATTGCTATTGGTTTTGCCCTCGTGTTTTTTCTTTTATTTCTTTCTTTTTCCCAATTATGGTTTGATAAAAATTTGTTGGAAGACTTGCGGTATTGGGTAGCAGGTACAGTATAATTTTTATCTAACAAACCCCCACTCCTAAAGTTATATACCTGTACGAACAGTGTTTCATGAGACAGGTTATTATTGATACCCCTGCTTCAAATTCGGAGCGTGTAGAAAAAATTGCCGAAGCTAATCATGCGAAATTAGAGAGTAAAACAAATGAGGAAGCTAGGGTTATTTTTAGTTTCTTTTTCGAAGATAGCTATGTCGGAAAGTTTCTGCATGGTATTCAATATTTGGAGGATACCAAGGTTTCCCTATCCTTTTATCCGATGGTTCAATTTCAGGCTCCATTTATAAAGGACAATCTTATAGCTGATGTTATCCGTGAAAAGAGTGGGGTAGATGCTTATCTAAACACCTGGTTAAGCTTAGGGACTTATAAATCATTTTTGAGTTATTCATTAGTTGCAGCGATTGTTAGCTGGATAGCTATTTACACAAATAATATTTTCTTACTCATAGGAGGAATACTTACGGCTCCTTTTGCCGTTGCTGCTTTGTCAACAGCCATGGGGGCTGTTTCAGGGGATATTAACCTTATAAAACAAGGGGTGGGCCGGTATATTTTGGCTTTGTCAACAGGCTTTTTGGTCAGTGTGTTTTTAACAGGGCTTTTTCCTACACTTGTTTTCCCTTCCATAATGGTTCAAGTCTCTCAGTTGTCGTTATTTACAATGGTATTGCCACTTATTGCCGGATTTACCGGTGCGGTGGGCTTGATAAACGCAGAAAGAAATAACCTGGTCCCACAAGCTGCTTATGGATTGTTAATTTCTGTAAGCCTTGCTCCTCAGTCGGTATTTTTAGGTATATCACTAATAACAAGAGAAACCGATGCTGTTTTAAATGCATTGTTTATACTATTGACACAGTTGGTTTTCATTCATCTTTCGGCGTCTTTGGTGTTTCGATATTATGTGAATATAATTGCCAAAGATCTTGCTCTGTCAACCCGCGCAGGCAAAGCCTTTGGAAAAAGTATCGCAATTGCCGGAATAGTGGCGGTTGGCTTAATGATATGGCAATCCACCAGTAAGCCAGAGCTTCAACAATCTGGTATCGAATCCGAAATAGCCTCCATAATCAAAGAGACAACAGACTCCATACCTCAGATTGACCTGGTAGAAGCAAGTGTAAAGTTTACACGTAGTAAGGATAAGGATATTAAACCGGTATTGTGTGAAATTTACATTGTAAAACTGGAGCAATATTTCAACCCCAATGACTTTACAGAGTACACCAACCTTTTGATACAAACAAGACTGAAAGAAGCTGTTAAGGAAAGAATAAAAAGTAAAAATTTAAAAGTACATCCGATATTTAAGATAGAATTTGTCAGCAGCTAAGTAAGCTGCTGACAAATTCTTATTATTCACGAAGCAGTGAAAATGTTTTCATCTTCTTTCGGGGCTTTAGCCCAAAGCCTTCAATGGCAAACTTCCGTATGTGCTCCATCGCTTCGTCAATAGAGTCTGTTAGTAGAAATAGCTGAAGGTCCTCTTCGTGGATGGTGCCTTGCTCGGCCATGTACTTGATGTGCGCATAAAGTTTTTCATGATACTCTGTTCCCATAAGTACCACGGGGAATTTTTTAACTTTTTTGGTTTGAATGAGTGTAAGCGCTTCAAAGAATTCATCAAGCGTTCCCATTCCTCCGGGCATTACTACAAATCCGAAGGAATATTTCGAAAGCAATACTTTTCGCACAAAGAAGTAATCTATGTTCACCCATTTGTCCAGATAAGGATTGGCATATTGTTCCATGGGTAAAACAATATTGCAACCAACCGACCTCCCTTTAACATCTTTGGCGCCCCGGTTTGCCGCTTCCATGATGCCCGGGCCTCCCCCTGTCATCACGGTAAAACCTAGCTTGGCAAGTTCTGCGCCCACTTTGCGCGCCATTTCATAGTATGGATGGCCATCTTTAAACCGGGCTGAACCAAATACGGTGATACAAGGGCCAACAAAATGCAATGCCCTGAAGCCTTTAATGAATTCAAAAAATATTTTTAATGCAAAAAAGAATTCCCACTTCCTCGAGTGTGGGCCTTCCAGGAATATTCTTTCTTCACTCGACGGCTCTATTTCTTTGTTGGATACGGGAATCCTTTCGGTAAATTCTTCTTTTAATTCCAATTGTTTAATCGGTTTAAATTTTTAACACTAATTTTCATCCACAGGCTGGTTTTATTGTAAGAAAATTAGAAATAGCATTTCGCCGGCCAGGCCATACCATCCAGATGGTACAGTTTGTCTTCCTTTAACTCCAAAAGGTCAAACAAAGAACCTCCTGACAACATATGGCCTTTCATTTCATAGTTCCCGGATTCAAACCCCTGTTTGGCCTCCCGAAGATCTTCAAAACGTTTAATGATATGGTGAGAATCCATACCGCCCTGGCTGAAGGAAATTTCTACGATTACATATTCATTTTTCATACTGCATGTTAACGAATTTTTTTTAAACAGGATTTCAATATCCCCTCACTTTTTGATAAAGAAACGTTTCTTCGGGTTGAATTTCTACATTTATAGCAATACTTTTAAACAAATTATGAAGATAAAATTAATAATGATCGGTAAAACCGATGAAAAATACCTGGAGGAAGGAATAGAGAAGTACGCTAAGCGTTTAAAACATTATATATCTTTCGAAAGAGTTATTATTCCTGATGTGAAGCAAGGGCCTAAAATGGCTGTTGAAAAACTGAAGGAAGAAGAGGGCAAACTTATTTTATCGAAAATAGAAAACAGCGATGTGGTAGTATTGCTGGATGATAAGGGTGCGGAGTATACGTCTACCGGTTTTGCAGGATGGATGCAAAAAAAAATGAATACTGTGGCGGGCAACCTGGTATTGGTTATTGGTGGAGCCTTTGGCTTTTCGGAGGAAGTTTATTCACGAGCCAATGAAAAATTATCGCTTTCTAAAATGACTTTTTCTCATCAAATGGTTCGCCTGTTTATCACAGAGCAACTCTACAGAGCCTTTAGTATATTGCGAGGAGAAAAATACCATCATGAATAAATTTCTCATAGGCGTTATGCTTATGCAACTAAAGGTTGTCAGGTTGGAAAAATAAAACCCATTTCTTTTAGATGCAGCATGGCTTCTGCATTACCCATGGCATCGTTCAAAGGGTTATGTGTATAAGCTGTTTTGCGGAACTGTTTCCACTCTGACCCTTTAAAAATATTTTTAACCATTCCTGAATAGATATCACCTATTCTCTTTCCACTGTATCCAAATGGGTTCTCACCCAGGTAATAATGAAAGTAATAGTTGATCCATTGCCAGTCAAAAGCAACATTGTCCGAAACAAAAATGGGCCTGCCTTTTGCATTTTTAAGGATCCAGTTTTTGAAGCAGGTCATCACGTCTTTAGGTTCATCAAAAGTAAGGTGTTCTTCTCTTGTAAATCCGCTAACAGCCAGCATAGACGGCACATATTCATTCGAAATGGGCTTTACTTTCGCATAAAATGTTTCTTTCAGTGTCGGTTCTACAAGTACTGCTGCAAAGCAAACCATGGAGTACCTGTGAGGGATAGGGCCATCTGCTTCAACGTCTACTACAAAAAGGCTCATGTTAATTTGCCATTAATGTGTTATTTAATAAT
>DATCKK010000162.1:0-2552 GCA_036562325.1 Cytophagaceae bacterium
GATTTAGGCGGTATGATAAGGTTGTATTTAACAAGAAATTCGCCCTTAGGCCCTGACTCCATTCTTTCCTGAACGGGATTTTGTCTTAGGTCCAGAATTCTGCCCCGGTCATATTCATGAGCGGTTTCAAGTGTTACTGCATTTAGTTTTCTTAATACCCGCGCAATATAATTGGAGTTAGGATATACAAACTCTCCATTGTTTCCTAAGTTTCTTTCAATAACGAAGCCTACTTTTGACACCATGGGCATTGTATAATCCGAACAAATGGTAAGTAAAGAGTTAAGGTTAATCTGATTAATGATTGAAATACCGGCTCGTAACAACAATACGCTGACACCTCTTCCGGCGACTTCTTTGGCATTCCATAATGCACATAACTCTCCGACACCTTCCTGGGCAAACATCCTTACCAATGAGTGAATATTAGGATCCAGTTTTCCAATGGCTTCTTCTACCGGTAATAAATACTGATTATTGGCTATATGTACCCGAATACCTCCTACAATTCGGTTATCGTCTTCCATTTCAGCTACAACGCCATAAATAGCCGGGTTGGTCATCCAATCCGGCTTATTGGTAGTGATATTCGTTATTCCATAATCAATGAGAACTTTTACGTGCCCTTCGATAAATTTTTCGCATGTCTCCTTATCATCTATTGCTCTAAAAGCTCTCAGCTTAATCATTCGTTCGTCAATTATTTATTATTCTATGAATAATACCTCCTCGATTGGTTTTCGCAAGGAGAGGACTTCAGGAGTTTCTGCAATAGATATCCTGAACAGAAATACATCTCTTTTACCTGTTTTCGGTTTTACAATGCGAATATACTTTTCTCGCAGGAAAGATACACCATCTTTCATTTCCGGAAACATTTTTTCTCCATTAGCCAGATCCAGCCTTAAGAAAAAGGTAAGAGGAGCAAGCAAAGGGTGGAAGGCTATTTTTTCTCTGGTAGCTGTTAACCATACTCTTTCCAGAGCTCTACCTGCATTTACATAGTCGGCAGGGGAGTACACTGGTATGCTGATTACTCCCAGGGCGGAGGAGGAGGCAACGGCTTTTCTTGACATTTTGCCAAACCCTGACCCAGCGTTCCACCTTCTTAAATTTTCAATTACATCTTTACTTTTGGCAACTCTGAAACCGGTCTTTTCCGATAAGGTTAAGTCAATGGTAGCGATATCAATACCATCACGGGTAGTTTCAGCTTCTTCCTGGCTCCATCTCAATTCTTTATTAAATAAATCATCATGTCCTTCCGGATGTAGAAACCTGAGCCGGTCTGCTTCTGCGATAATTTCTCCCAACTCTTTCATTTCCGTTGCATTGGTAATGAACTCCAGTTCTGCCCCCTCTATGGAAGCTGCTGCCTTTTTCATTTTTTCTAAAATATCCGGGCTGACATCTTGACGTGGACCGTTTTTTCTATTGGTTACCCGTACAGGAATGTAGTTATTTAATTCTGTAAATGGGGCTATTTTCTTACCGTCTTGTTGGTAAAAGCGAATAGCTGCTATTAATTCATCGTTGTTTTTTGCCGGAAATAAATCTGTTTTTACTTCCAGACCTAAACTTCCTGCTTTTATTTCCAGATTTTCAATAGCTGCTCCCAGGCTCATGTAGGAGGTAAAATGTTGAAAATCCATAAAAGATTCGGTTCTGGATTTGTCGTGGAAGAGTAGCAATACTCCTTCGGTATATAACCATTTCCAGGGTTGGTTATTGCCTGCTGAAGGGGCCAGGGTAGCAGCCTGAATTATTTCTCTGAGTACATTGTCTTCGAGTGGAAGTGGAGATGTATAGTTTAGCTCAGAGGAATGATAGATTCGTATTAAATCTTCTTTAGTCAGTTCTCTTGAGGTTGGTGTTGTTTCCGGTAAGGAAGCTTTTTCAGGAACAGATTTATCCTTAACCAGTTCTTCCAAATCTATATAATACCTGCCAGATTCATGGTATTGGTTTAAGGCAACTCTTCGCCATACATCAGCAGTGATACCACCTCCGAGGGTTACTGCCGATGCCAGTTGTGGCCAGGTGGTTATGGTTTGGGTGATTTCAAGCATGGAAGCCCTAAGCCGGGAAGAAGTTTTTTCAAATTCGTTTATGGCCAGAAGAAAAGGAATTTTTTCTTCGTTTGTTTTTAAGGTTTTGATTTTACTTGTGTCCAAATGCTCTATCAATCCATGAAGAATGGGGCGGTCAGGTTCGAGGTCAAATCTTTCAACATCCAGAAGGCCTCTGTCGCTGGCTTCCATTAATACAGGTATTCTTAATTCCCTGGCTTTATATCTTGCAGTAATTTTTACATCCAGGCCATCACATTCGTCAATCACCAAATCAAGTTTACCACCTTTCAGGAAAAAATCATCTATATTTTCATCGGTGATGCCATCTGTGAAGCAAATAACTTTTAAGAACGGATCGATCTCCGCAATTTCTCTGGCTACAGATACCGCCTTGCAGATGCCAAGGTTATAAAGGCCGGTGCGTATTCGGTTTAGATTGGTTAACTCCAGCAGGTCAAAATCTGCCAGCCTGATTTCACC
>DATCKK010000163.1:0-6768 GCA_036562325.1 Cytophagaceae bacterium
GTCTTAAAAAGATCACACGAGGCCAAGCTGACAAGGAAAACTAATATGAATGCATTTGTTCTCAATCTTCAGATTTAATCAGTTTCTGCACTTCTTCATCAAATATCACAACCGGATATTTGGCTTTGAGTTGTTTTAGCCATTCCTGCTCCAGATAAGACTGATAGTCGGAAATAGCCAAACCTCTTGATTCTTCAAATGTTTTGAGTCTTGGGGCATCAATTTTTGAAATAACGATATAATATATTCTTCCGTCTTTCTCTATAGTATATGTGCCTTCTTTCCATTCTACCTGCTCCAGTATCTCGTTATCTCCTTTTTGGTAAATTCCTTCCTGTACCTGAACGGTCAGTGGGGCGTTTTCATTGTATTTAGCTTCTAAAGCTTTTTTGGAGTTAGAGTAAAGGTTAAATGATACTGCTCTGTCTTTCTCTCTTAGAGCTTCTGTTGTTTTGGCTCCTTTACCAAGGTCTGTCAGCACTATTCTTACAGAATCAGCTCCTTTTGACAGAAGATAATCGCGAATATTTTCAATTCGTTGTTTAGAAATACCTGATGTTTCTTTAAAGTCTCCTTTTCCTGCAACTTCAACGATATAGTCTTTATTTTTAAGGATTTGTTGAGCAATCTGGTCAAGTTTTTTCTTATCCTGATCAGTCAACTCATGTTTATTAGCCTCAAAAGTTATTTTATCAAATCTTGATTCTTTGATCAGGTATTTAGGATTATTTAACTCTTTTTTGATTGTTTCGAGTATATCCTTATTGGCAACATTGAAGATGGCAGCGTGAGCTCTTGTATCCCACTTATATTTGTCGTTGTTTGAAAGGAAAAACTTCTTTAGCCCTGCGGTATCTTCGATAGCTTTTGACCATACTTTTTCATCCATCAATTGGAATAGAAGAATTCCGTCACGGTATTCTTTTACCAGCATTTTATAGTCTTCATACTTCTCTTCCAGGTGGGCTTCTTCGTAAGTAACCAGAGCATTGTCTACATAATCTTTATATAAAGTTCTCATGTATTGCTTGGCGGAAACATTCTTTTTAGGTCTTTGCTTCTGTTTTACATAGGCGAAGAAGTCCTGAATGGTGTATTTGTCTTTATTGATGGTAAATAAAACTGCTTTAGCTTTATCATCCGCACTGTAATTCCACTCCCCGTTTAGTAAAGAAGAGTCTGCATAGGTAAGAGCAGTCTCCAGCGTTTTGGGGTTCTCAACAAAGTTGTTTTCTTTTTTCAATCGCTGGATTAATACAGTTTTGTTCAGCTCAGATCTGGAATCTTTGGATACTTTGGTTTTTAAAGTTGGTTCCAGCTCTTCAAAGGTTTCCAGGTTCTTTTTCTCAATAAGTTTGATAACGTGCCACCCGTAAGGAGTAAGAACCGGCTTAGAGATTTCTCCCGGATTGTTAAGCGCAAATGCGGCGTCTTCAAAGCTTGGGATCATTTTTCCGGTAGAAAACCAGGGAAGCTCTCCACCTTTGCTCTTGGAGTTAATGTCATCCGTGAATTGGGTTACCAATTGGTCCCAGTTTTCTCCTTTTTGAAGCCTGTTGTATATCTCGTCGATTTTCTGTTTGGCAGCAATAGAGTCTGCTTCAGTCATACCCGCTGTGGCACGTGCCATAATGTGAGCTACTTTTACCTGTCCCTGAGATGGCCTTCTGTTGTGTACTTTTATAATGTGGTATCCAAACTTGGTTCTGACTGGCTGCGATATTTCACCAACTTTTGTTTTGTAAGCGGCATCTTCAAATGGGTAAACCATTTGTAATGCGGTGAAATAGCCAAGATTCCCTCCGTTGGAAGTGGCGGATGGGTCCTGAGAGTACTCTTTGGCCAGTTTTTCGAAACTTTCTCCGCTTAGAGCTTTTTGTCTGATTTCAATGATTTTATTGTAAGCAGATAAAGTGTCCATTGGGTCTGCATCAGGGCTTACAGAGATCAGAATGTGAGAAGCATTTATTTCTTCTTTCATTCGTTCGTAAGCTTCTTTAGTCAGATTCTCGGTTACGCCTTTTTCAGTCAGATAAGGCTGAGCGAGTTGTTTTTTATAGCCATCAAGTTCTTTTTTGAAAGACTCTGCCGTATCCAGGCCTAGTTCTTCGGCTTCTCTTACTTTGAGACGGAAATTGGTATATAACTCGAGGTACTCTTTGATGCTATTTTTGCTGTATGCATCTGGAGCATTTGCATTGTTTTTATTGTATACATAAGCAAACTCCTTTGTGTAGACAGGAAGTCCGCCAATTGTTTCAATTACCCCCTGATCAGATTTCGCTTGTTTATTAGGTTTGCAAGCAGCAATGCAAAAAATTGAGATGGTAATTAATAAATTTAATTTTCTCATAAGTACCTTATAATATTATACACAATGTGGTTAACGCCCCAAACAGGCAAATAATATATAAGCTACAATTTTAGTGATTTTTTATTTGGGAAAAAATAGACTACCTAAGAAGTCTGAAATTAAAAAAATGACAAAACAAAAATCAGTTAGCAGACATTTATCTTTTTGAAAAGCCTGCAAACTGTATAATCATTTTCTTTTTTTACTTCGATGCTATCCATGATTCGCTTCACCAACATTAATCCAAGCCCGCCTTTTCTTTTTTCCCGCACCAGTTGATCAAGAGAAGGTTCTACATAATCAGAATGGTCAAAAATTTCCCCCTCATCCACAATTTCAAAGGACACCCCCTGATTTTCGTCGCGGATTTTAACTTCCAGATGCTGTTCTTTGTCGCAGTTGTTGGAATGGATAATTCGGTTGGCACATATTTCATCAACGGCCAACACAATCATATTTATCTCCAGCTCAGGAATACAAAGCTTTCTTAAAGTTGAGTTTACAAAATCTCTGATATCCTTTAAGTTGTTCTTAGTGCACGCTATTTTTAAATTATGACTCATCCAATCAAAGCCTTCGCTTCTTCTTTGCTACTTACTATTTTTATCAATTCATCCAGTCCAAGAATCTGGAATACGTTTTTCACTTTTGCGCTCAGGTTAAATAACACCAGAGATATATTGTTGCTTTCAAAATCCTGAATGTAGGACATGAATACACCCAGACCAGCAGAGGAAATATAATTTAAATGGGTACAATCTATTAAAATTTTGTTTTCCCCTTTAGATACAGCTTCTGCAATAGCTTTGTCCAACATAATGCAGGAGCTTGCATCAACGTCTCCCTCAATGCTTATTACGTAATAATTGCTGTCTTTGTCTGAAGTTAATTTCATTCTTAGGCCTTTACGATTTGTTTAAAAAAAAGGTTACGCGGAAACCGATCAAAATTATATAAATTTGATAACTAAAAAAGTATAGTCGTCATTTAAATTTTTAGTGCCGGTAAAGGCATACAGATCTTCTACGATCTTGTCACTGATTTGTTTGGTGTTTAGGTGGCTGTTAAGGAATAACAGATTTTTTAACCGTTCGAATCCAAACTCTTCATTAGATTCGTTGCAGGCTTCTACAATACCATCAGTGAAAAGTATCATAACGTCTCCGCTTGAATAGGAACAATCAATTTTTTCAATATGTTTCGAATAATCTTTATTTCTGATAATACCTAATCCTAACCCTTTGCTTTGCAGGTAGTAAGTTTCTTTTGTCGCATTATTAAAATATAGCGGAGGACAATGGCCTGCCCTGGCAAACTGAAAGGTTTTCTTTGCTATATCGACTAAAAATAAACTAAGGGTGATAAAAGATCTTTTTTCCAGGCAACGGCTTAATGCTTTGTTGGCATAATTCATAAACTGGTCCGAAGGAATATCAAGCTGAATCAGGCTTTGGAAAACTCCTTTCATCTGGGCCATATTGAATGCAGCGCTGGTACCATTTCCGGAAACGTCGCCGATCACCACGGCAAGTTTTTCATTAGAATATTCGTAAACGTCGTAATAATCACCCCCGACTTCATCAGCTGCCTTAGAAAAAGCACTCATTTCTACGTGAATATTGAAAATAAGACTCTCGGGGAATAGGCTTCGCTGTACTTCTTTAGCAATTTTTAACTCTTCTTTATATCGCTCGTTTTCAATTGCTTCTGAGATCAGGCGGAAGTTTTTAATTGCCAGACTCGCCTGGCTGACAAAGGTAAATATGATGTCGACCATTTCCTTGTCAAATCCGTCATTAAGGTTTTTCAAAAGTACCATGGTTCCAAGTAATTGGTCGTTGGAGAAAAGCGGTACAATAAGAATGGATTTGAAAGAGAGGTCTTTTATCCTTTCGGAGTAATTATAGTTTTTAATATTTTTTATATAATGGGGCTCATTATTAATATTAATGCTGTTTTTTCTGAGTACTTTTTTGATCTCAAAAATGTCTATTTCATTAATATTTTTATTGATAAAAGCCTTGAAGTTTCCTTTTTCATTGACAATTTCCAGCCAGGCGGCATCTGCCATAACGGTATTTACACTGCTTTCTATAAGAATTTCATATACTTCCTCCTCTTTTTCTCCCATTTGAATGGACTGGTTTAGCTTCTGGAAGATCATTACCTCGCCAAACTTTTGCTCAAAAACAGAAGAAGTAGGAAGGTGAAATAATAATACAAGCAGTGAGGTAAAGCAATTCAATAGTATAAATGCGAAGACGGCGATGATGAATATATTATCGGCCAAGTCTATTATAAGGCTGCTGGTAATGTGTCTTTCAATTATCTCCTGTAAAAAAGTGCTGCTGATAAGTATTACCAGCACTATGAGTAAAATACTTTGCCATTTCTGTTTATAGTTCAAAAAGGCAACCCATTTTACGTTGAAAGAAAGCATTAAGCCAAGAATAGTAAGGGGAGAGGTGTATATGTAAAATCTCCAGTCCGTAATATCAAAATAGAAGAAGTTGAGCAAAATGCTGGCATAGACCAGGTATTCGAAAATATACCAGGAAATATTGGTTAGTCTTGATTTCTGGTAAAGGATCATCTTTTTCCATACATAAAAGGCATTGCCAAGGAAAATGGTGATGAGTCCAATGTTTAAATGATATAAAAAGTTGACAAGTATAATGTTTTCTGCCAGTTCACTTTGGTCGATAAGAAAGAGAAAAAACTTTATAAATAAAGAGACAAGTATGGTGGATGACCCTATTATAAAGACTTGCCAGAGTAGCTCTATGAAATTGCTGCTTCTTTTTTTGGCAAGCTCTATTTTAAAATAGAGAAAGACAAAACAAAAGAATAAGCTTAACAGCAGGTTGATAAGCGGGTCCGAAATGTAAAATGGAATGTTGTTGGAAGAAGCGTAAATAGTATATAAGTTTAACGCTAAAAGAGATATCCAGCTTAGGGCTGCTAATACTACAAATATTTTATTAGAAGTCTTTATGGGCATAATTTCTTTTAGCGCTATACTTTACTATCTGCTATAGTTTGGAGCCTCTCTGGTGATCAATACATCATGCGGATGACTTTCTTTAACACCTGCGGCTGTAATTTTTACAAATCTTGCTTTCTTTAAGGTTTCGATGTCAGGGGCTCCGCAATATCCCATTCCTGCTTTCAACCCTCCGATCAACTGAAATATTACCTCTGAAACCAATCCTTTATAGGGCACTCTTCCTACAATACCTTCCGGAACTAATTTTTTAACATCATCTTCTGCGTCCTGGAAGTAACGATCCTTGGAACCGTCTTCCATGGCTTCCAGAGAACCCATACCACGGTAGGATTTAAATTTTCGGCCTTCATATATAATCACTTCTCCCGGAGCTTCTTCTGTACCGGCAAGTAATGACCCTATCATTATAGAGCTTCCTCCTGCGGCAATGGCTTTAGCAATGTCTCCGGAGAAGCGAACTCCTCCGTCTGCAATTACCGGGATGTTTTTCTTTTGAAGTGCTTTGGCTGCTTCGTATACTGCATATAACTGGGGTACTCCCACACCTGCAATGATTCGGGTAGTACAAATACTACCAGGGCCTATTCCCACTTTTACAGCATCTGCACCTGCCTCTGCCAATGCCAATGCTGCTTCTCCGGTAGCTACGTTTCCGGCAATTACTTCCAAATCTTTAAATTGAGATTTTACTAATCGTAAGGTCTCAATTACTTTTTTAGAGTGTCCGTGGGCGGTATCGATAGAAATAACGTCTACTCCCGCTTTTTTCAATGCCTCTACTCTTTCCAATATGTCTGCAGTTACTCCTACGGCAGCTCCAACTCTTAAACGCCCATACTCATCTTTACATGCCATTGGGCGGTCTTTTTTCTTAAGAATATCTTTATAGGTGATCAGGCCTATCAGCTTTCCTTCTTTATTAATGATCGGAAGTTTTTCAATTTTATATTCTTGCAGAATTTCTTCTGCCTTAGCCAGATCTATACCTTCCTGAGCAGTTATCAGATTTTCTTTGGTCATTATCTCTGTAACTTTTCTGGAAGTATCTTTTTGGAATCTTAAATCCCGATTGGTAATGATGCCTACTAGTTTATCTTCTTTGTCTACTACCGGTATTCCTCCTACCTTAAACTCTTTCATTATCTTTAAAGCATCTCCCAACAAGGCAGTCTCTTTCAGGGTAATCGGATCCAGAATCATTCCGCTTTCGGATCTTTTTACTTTTCGTACCTGAGCGGCCTGCTCTTCGATCTTCATGTTTTTATGGATAAATCCGAGTCCACCTTCATGGGCCATTGCTATAGCCATTTGGTACTCAGTAACCGTATCCATGGCTGCAGATACCAATGGAATATTTAATTTTATATTGCGGGAAAGGTAGGTAGAGGTATTTGTGTCTCTGGGTAGT